>CAJJLI010000205.1 GCA_905192625.1 uncultured Clostridium sp.
GAACAACGTTTTATCGTAGAACAAGCCTTAAGAGATGGTACGTTACGACTACTTTGTGCTACCTCCTCCATGGAACTTGGAATTGATGTTGGTGAAATTGATCGGGTATTTCAAATCGGTGCACCAAGATCCATCTCAAGTACCTTGCAACGACTTGGACGAGCTGGTCATAATCCAGGTCGTGTAAGTGTTATGCATATCTTTCCACGGGAAGCTTCCGAAGGGCTCTATTGTGGTTTGTCGGCTGAGGTAGTTAGGAATGGTGAAATTGAGTATTCCAAACCACCAAAACTTTGTCTTGATATTTTAGCACAACATCTTGTCTCCATGGCTGCTTATGGAAGTTATGAAGTAGATGAAGTTATGGAGATATTGCAAAGAGCATATCCATTTTACGAGGTTACGAAAGAGGATGTGAAAGATGTATTGTGTATGCTTGCAGGTGATTATGAACATGACCAAGACATCCCGGTAAGACCAAGAGTACTATATGATCGGATTCATGAGCGTGTCGAAGGGGATACTTACAGTCGTATGCTTGCGGTTTCTGCAGGTGGCACGATACCAGACAAAGGCATGTATACCCTTAAAACGGAAGACGGTGTAAAAATTGGAGAGCTGGACGAAGAGTTTGTATTTGAGGCAAGGGTTGGGGATAAATTTTTACTTGGTAGTTTTGCATGGAAGATACGCCAGATTCAAAAGGATAAGGTAATTGTTCAACCATCCTCCATCATCGGTGCACGTTTGCCTTTTTGGAAAGGTGAAATTAAGGGGCGCAAGATGCAAACTGGAATTGCCTTTGGTAAGGTATTCCATCGGCTGTTTCATGCATATGAGCTTGGAGCATTGGAGGAAGAATTACAGGCGCTAGGACTTGATACGATAGCAACGAAAAGCGCAAGTGATTTTCTAAAGCGTCAAATTGATGCTACCACGGTATTGCCAGATGATAAAACAATTATTATTGAGCATTTTTCCGATGAAACTGGGAACCGTCAGATGATGGTGCACTCTATCTTTGGTAGACCAGTAAATGCACCTCTTGCTTTACTGACGAGTGTAATTGCGAAACGCTTAATCCATACAAATATTAATTTTGTGGATGATGACGATGGATTTTTACTTTTTCCATATGAGGGTGCTTCTTTACCGGAGGGACTGTTACAAAGATTAAATCCAGAAACAGCACGGGATATTTTAACGGCATTGTTACCATCAACCGCATTGTTTAATATGACATTTCGATATAATTCGGGTCGTGCCTTAATGATGGGCGTTAAAAATGCAAAGCGGCAACCACTGTGGGTACAACGATTACGTAGCTCTGAGATGCTGGACCGTTTATTAAAGGAAGAATCACACCCATTGATGCGTGAAACAAAAAGAGAATGTTTGGAAGATTATTGGGACTTGGAAGGCCTTGAGTATGTTTTAAAAGGAATTCGTTCTGGAACAATAAAAGTATATGAAATGAATATGGAAACTCCATCTCCAATGTCATTGCCACTGCGCAGGCAAACGGAAGCTTCCATGATGTATGATTATGCCCCAACACCACAAAGTGTTTATCGTTCTACGGAAGAAGCGTTGCAAAAGGTAGAATTAGAACAAAATATATCGTTGTTATCACCTGGGGAAGAGCAACTAGAGCAACAACTAGAACGAAAGACCTTACCAAAGGATGAAAAACAATTGCATTCTTTGCTTATGATAGAAGGAGATCTAATTGCTGGTGAATTAGACGTTCCAATTGATTGGTTTGAAGAATTGGTACAAATGGAACAAGTAATGTACATTGAACCTGGATTGTGGATCGCTGCGGAACATTTTGAAGTATACCATGCGGCACTAAACAATAAGGATATGACTGCGAGAACGAATATCGTACGGCGTGCATTGCGTTATCGGCAGGTGCAGAGTTTGGATCGTATTGTAGAACGGTATTTATTTACGGAGGATGAGGCAAAAGAGATACTAGATGTGTTGTGCGAGCAGGGAAGCGTTGTAGAAAACAATGGTTATTATTATCATGCTGAGTTATACAATCGAGCCAGAAAAGAAACGGTGAAAAGTCTAAGAAGGGAAATTAAGACCTTACCATCCGAATGCTATGCTGCAATCTTATCTAATCGTATTCTTTCGATGACACCACCAAAGGAGCAACTAGAAACGTCAATGAATCTACTGTGTGGCCAAGCATTTCCACCAGAAATATGGGAAAGTGTGATACTTCCAGCTAGAGTAGCCTCTTACCGAGGAGAGTTGTTGGATGGATTGTTAGCTCAGGGAAATCTATTTTGGAAAATCACATCGGATCTGTGTGTTAGCTTTCACCGATACGATGATATCGATTGGGATTCAGAGCAATCCCATGTGTTAGAAGATTTAGTGGAAAATGAAGCGATAATTTACGATGCCCTATTAAAACGTGGTGCTAGCTTTGTTCAGCGATTATCGTCACTCATCAGTGGTGTATCTCCTTACGATGTCTTATTAAACTTAGCGGAAAAAGGGCTCGTATGTGCAGATAGTTTTGTACCGGTACGCCAATGGATGGACCGTGAAAAGCAAAAGAAAAGTACCATGAGGCAAAGGGTTAACGCACGAGTGAAGGCAATGACGGCTGGCAGGTGGGAGGTATTAAGACCTTTGGCCATGCTTTCCATGGAAGAGAAGTTGGAACGCATATTTGATCAGGTAATTATTCTCAGTCGTGAAACAATACAAGGCATTTCATGGGGAGTGGCGTTAGAAACCTTACGTGTGTGGGAATACACTGGTAGAGTTCGTAGGGGATATTTTATTGAAGGACTTTCGGGAATACAATTTATTCGATCAAATGATTTCGAGGCCGTTATGACAGAACTTATGTACCCACGTGACCAGATCCTATGGTTGTCTGCCATAGACCCAGCGCAGCCTTGGGGGAAAAGCATCCCTCATAAGAAGGAACGCTCTTTCATGAATGTACCTGGAACTACAGTAGCACTGCAATCCGGTAGACCAGTGGCAGTGTTTGAACGTCAAGGGAAAGTGTTGCGTGTGTTTGATAATACTAATTTAGATGAAGCCTTACGAAGTTTTCGTCAGGATTTTATGGCAAAGCGTATACTACCGACGGTAAAACGTATTACGGTAAAAGAGTATCCGATTGAGGCAGCGAATGCGTTGGCAGCAGCTGGATTTTTACGTGAAATGAGTGATTATGTATTGTATCGATAGGATGTTTGAGAAGTTGGTGCCATGGGTTGAAGTGAGTCTCTATGGTACCTGATTTTGTGTATGTTATATAGAAAGAGGGAAGATTCTAAGGGGCAAATGGACAGGATAATAGTATTATATTATTGCAGCAATACACTCTTCGCCAGCAAAGCTAATAAATATATTTATAGATATATTAGATAAGTTGAAAGCTCTGATAGGAGCGTATATTTTTACAAATTTCGGATTATATTCGTCAATGCTTTAAGATTATAGGCATTAAAGTATAGTAAAAAGAATATCAAGTTTAGACTTCTACGAATAATAAATGATTAGTAATTAGCAAAATTTAAGAACTAAAAACATATATGACAGACGGTTATCTAAGGGGGACCGTCTTCTCTTTATAACATTTAAAGTAGTTCATAGAGTATTCTGTAGATAGTGAAGTTTACATGTGTGCTTAAAAAGTTATTGACATATTGTGTCTAATGATGTAAATTATTACAAGTCAAAGTAAAATATTATCAAATGAAGTAAATTAATATCAATTAAGGTACTGGTAATTTTAATTTTTTATTTGTACGTATAAAAAAGAATTGCACCGATAAAGGCAAACTCAGCGAAAGCTGTGGACGCAAAGCCACGGGCCTAACCCTTCAAAGGTACGGCAGCCGGTTGACCGAAGATTACCATGTACTTTAGGAATTCTGCGCCTGCGTCATTTTTTCGATGCAGGCTTTTTTGTATGTCTTGATTTATATTTTAATCAAAGAGGGGAGGGCTGGGGAAAACGAAATTGTGAATAATGTTTTTAAGGAACAGAAATTCATAATTATGCGTCTAGAGTCAATCATAAAGTAAAAAAAATTATCTAAATATTTGGAGGTGCTAAAAGTGAAGAAATATATTAAAAAACTATCCGTCCTTATTTGTATCATATTAATAGTACAGATATTGGGCATACATAACTTTGCTTTTGCTGAGGGTATAATTAATTTCGAGGGAAGCGAGACGGTAGAAGAAATTGAGAATACGGAACTTGTATCCGATGTGATACCAGTGAAGACAGCCACATCAGGTGCGCTACAGTTGAAGATGTATAATACGGACAGAAGTGAAAGTAGCAATACAATATATGCAAATTTTAAACTGATAAACAATGGAAATGAAACCATAAGTTTATCAAATGTAAAGATTAGATACTACTATATGCTTGGTGGTGAGGTATCACAAAACTTTTGGTGTGATTGGTCAAGTGCAGGTACTTCGAATGTAAAAGGCACTATAGTACGAAGCAATCCTCTTTATCAGGGGGCGGATACATATGTGGAAATTGAATTTATTGAAGGTAGCGGTAATTTGGAGGCTGGCTCTAGCGTTGAGATAAAAACTAGATTTGCACGAACTGATTGGAATAATTATAGACAGTCCGATGACTACTCCTTCAACGATTTTTCCACTGATTACGAGGATTGGAGTAAAGCAGTTGTTTATCTTGATGAAAAGGTTGTTTGGGGAGAAGAACCAAGTGTGCTGATGTCACAAATTACGGCAGCTGGAATTAAGATGTTCAACAACGGAAGAAATGATTCAACAACCACAATATACCCTTGGTTAAAACTATATAATACAGGAACAATGCCTTTTAATCTAGAAGATGTAAAAATTAGGTATTACTATACAATCGACGGTGATATGGAACAAAATTTCTGGTGTGATTGGTCAAGTGTCGGTAGGGAAAATGTGACAGGGGAATTTGTAAAAGTTCCTTTTATTGCGAATGGTGTTGACTATTATTATGAACTAGGGTTTAAGCCAGGTAGCGGTTCTTTAATAGCGGGAGATTTTGAAGAGATACAGACAAGATTTGCAAAAACTGATTGGAGCAATTATACACAGACCAATGACTATTCCTTTAATGCGAGTGCAAGTGAATACATCGAGTGGACAAAGATAGGTGTGTATATCAAAGGTAAGCTTGTCTGGGGCGATGGTCTTTTGTTTGGAGTACCTCAAAATATAGTGTCAAATGCCACAGAAAACGAAATCTTTTTAAACTGGGATTCCGTT
>CAJJLI010000206.1 GCA_905192625.1 uncultured Clostridium sp.
ATTGCCGGTCTTCCATATGAAGATTATAATTCATTTAAAAAGTCGTTTAATGATGTATATGATATGAAACCAGATCAATTGCAATTGGGATTTTTAAAAGTCCTAAAAGGATCCTATATGCTTGAGATGAGCAAGGAATATGGAATTGAGTATAAAGACCTTGCTCCTTATGAAGTGCTATACACGAAATGGCTACCATATGAAGATGTTATAAGATTAAAAGCAGTGGAAGAGATGGTGGAAGTTTATTATAATAGTGATCAGTTCACCAATGCAGTGCAGTTTTTGCTACGTTATTTTCCAGATCCATTCACTCTTTACGAGCAACTTGGAATGTATTATGAAAAAAATGATTTATTTGGTATGAACCATGCAAGAATGAAACGTTATGAAATTTTACGCGCCTTTGTTCGTGATGAAAGAATCATGAATGAAGAGATGTTTGAGGTATTTGATCAAATTCTTGTTTATGACTTATATTTGCGTGAAAAATTAAAAGCAAGACCAGCGTTTGCTGCTTCTTCTGATTCGTATAAGGCAAATTTAAAAGAATTTATGTCAAATAAAGAGTTAAGAAGTCAATTTGGTGAAATGATCCACTTGGAGTATTTTACAGTTGATGTGAAAGCACTTGTTTTAGGAGGCCCTTTATGTAAAGAGGAATGCTATATGGTATTTGACTATAGCAAGAGAGATCCTCTGACTCAGGCAGCAATGACCCAAAAAATAAAGGGATTCTTTTAGAAAGGAAGAGTTCATTGAAAGTTACAAAAAAACGTGTTACGAAAGCAGAAAGAGAACGTATCAATGCTATACTTTCTTTGCTTGATGAGCATTATACGACGGAATATAAATGCTATTTAAATCATGAAAATGCATGGCAATTGTTGATTGCTACGATTTTAAGTGCACAATGTACCGATGAAAGAGTAAATATTGTAACGAAAGATTTATTTAAAAAATATAAAAGTGTGGAAGATTTTGCGAATGCAGATGTAAGAGAATTAGAAAAGGATATCCATTCCACAGGTTTTTACCGTAACAAGGCAAAAAACATAATCGAATGTATGAGAACTTTATTGCTTGAATATCATGGCGAAGTGCCAAATGATATCGATGCACTAACTTCACTTGCTGGAGTAGGAAGAAAAACGGCAAATGTAATACGAGGAAATATTTATCATGAGCCTAGTATTGTAGTAGATACTCATGTGAAACGGATCTCAAAGAAGTTAGGTTTTACAAAGGAAGAGGATCCAGAAAAAATCGAGTATGATTTAATGAGAATACTTCCGAAAGAACATTGGATATTGTACAATATCCAGATTATAGCACATGGTAGAAGTATATGTACGGCAAGAAATCCACAATGTAGTCAATGTTTTTTAAAGGATTTATGTGTTGTAGGGAGAAAGGTGGTTTCATAAGATGAAACGCTCATATATTGCAGTTGATATAGAAACAACGGGACTGCGCCCGGAAGAGGATGCTATTATTGAAATTGGCGCAGTTAAATATGTGGATGGTGAAGTTATAGACACGTATACAAGTTTTATCAATCCTGGCGTTAGCTTACCGACTCATATTGTTAAGCTTACCGGAATTACCGATGAAATGCTAAAGGATGCGAAAAATATAGATGAAGTTTTGCCTGAATTTTTGGAGTTCTTTGATTCGGATCTCATTCTAGGTCATAACATTAAATTTGATTTTAGTTTCCTAAAGACTGCGGCGATGCGACTTGGGCATCGATTTGAGAAAAAAGGGATTGATACTTTGCGTTTAGCAAAGCTTATGCATCCAGAACTCTCTAGCAGAACATTAGAGGCAATGTGTAAAGAGTATAAGATTCAAAGAGAGCATAAGCACCGTGCCTATGACGATGCAAAGGCTGCAGCCGAATTGTATGAGGAATTGATAAAGAAATGTATAACGGACAAGAAGCAATACGACGAACAATTTGAGCCAGTAGTTCTAAATTATAAACCAAAAAAGCAAGAACCCATGACTGCAAAGCAGAAAAAGTACTTGCTTGATTTGATAGAGTATCATAAAATAAGTGATACAATAGATTTTCATGAACTTACCAAAAGCAGCGCTTCGAAATTAATAGATGGTATTATTTTTCAATATGGCATGCTTTCTCGTAAATAGTATTCAATGAATTTAGGACGGTCTCCTTTATCAGACTATTTTGGGAATTAACGATATCGATTAATTCCTGAATCTTGTCTGGATGTTTCTCATCTTTATAGATGGTGGCTAGTAATATGTAAGTGCTGCTAATGTCGGTCCGACACTTAACTGCAAACAGTAGCACAGTTTTCGATTCTATTATTTTACCTTCATCATATAAAAGAGAGGCCCATTTATGTAAATTACGAATTAATAAGGTGTAATTTTGATCATAATCAGACAAGGCATTTATATTTGCAGTGCCATAAGTAAGTTTTAAATCGGTGTTTGAATAACCAGTCAGATTAAGAATTTTTTTTGTTGCGAGTTTTTTAATTGAATCTTGGACATACAAAATTTCCTGGCTTGCATTGTCTATGAATGGTAACTCGTTTAAAGGGATCGAGATATAATCTAAATTTGATATATCTTTTCTTCGAACAAAATTGGATTGGTTTTCTTTTTCCCAAAACAGTGTCGATGTTTGATATTCATCCTTTGAGGATTTTGATAATTGATATTTTAGCCATATAACGAAGATGATAATGCAGATTAAAGCGCCTGGCATGGTAACACAACCTTTCAGTATAATTGGAAAGAGGTGAACAACATGAATTTTAGAAATAAAAAAACGCAAAGAATAATTTCAACGGTTATTATATTATTAATCGTACTTTCTATGCTTTTATCCATTGTTGTAAGTGCATTTGTTTAAAAATAAAGAGACACTTTTGCTTATGTGACAATTTATCTTTTAAATGTATATCTATTTAAAATATACATAGAATAATGGTAAATGTCAATGAAGTCGTAGTACTAGAAAAGTCTAATTTCTAAGTATAAGAATGTTGCGACATAGCAGGAGGTTTGATTATGAAAAGAACGAGTATGATAATGACAATAGCGACACTAGTAATCACTGGATGTATCTTGTCAGCTTGTAATAAAAAAGCCTCGCCAGATATTAACGACGGGGCTTTAACTAATGAGGGAACTATTTCATTGACTCCAACTAAGGCACCTGGGACAAGCCCTAGCATTGCGCCAACCAAAGAACCAGAAGGAACGCCGGTTGTAACTGCAGGTGCTAGTGGAGCGATGGATAATGATGATATACCCAAAAATCCTGGTAGTGATGCTGATCTGACCTTAGAAGCTGTATTAGGAAAATATACAACTACCTATGAAAGCTCAACGGAAGCAAGAAAGAGAAACATCGAAACAGCAGCGAAAAAGATAAATGGTGTAAGTATTTTACCAGGCGAGAGTTTTTCTTGTTATGAAACGTTAAACCCAATCACAAAAGAAAATGGGTATGAGGTGGCAAGCTCTTATGAAAATGGAAAAATCGTATCAAGCGTTGGTGGTGGAGTATGCCAAGTGTCATCTACACTTTATAACGCAGTATTAGGTGCAGAACTTGAAGTCACAGAACGACATGCTCACTCCATGACAGTTAGTTATGTAGACCTTTCAAGAGATGCCGCGATAGCAGGAGATTATTATGATTTAAGTTTTACCAATAATTTAGATCACCCTGTTGTAATCCATGCGACTGCAAAGGATGGGAGATTAACGTTTGAGATTATTGGAGTAGAAACAAGAGACAAAGAAGTACGTAAAGTTGAGTACAAGCCTGTAATCTTAAGTGAAACAAAACCGCCTAAGTCGGTAGTAACTTATGATAATACAAAACCAACAAGTTATGTGAAGGTAACTCAGGCAGCGCACACAGGGTATGAAGTAGAACTTTATAAAATCGTATATGTGAATGGGAAAGAAGTTGAAAGGGTTAAAATAAATAAAAGTGTTTATGAGGCAGCACCACAATATATGACGGTAGGAACTAAAAGCGAATAAGACACTGTAATATTCTGAGAAGATGAAAGGTGTTTACGACTATCATTATCTACTGTAAAAGCAAATTTAGCATTTTACCGATCACTTCTTTTTTTAAAATGGTATTATGTCCTGATATACAAATATCAAAATCCATTTCTTCATATTTTTTCATAGTATTCATATAAACATCCTTCTCACAATAAATACTTGGGATAATATCCTCTAGACTGTCACCGATATTATCTCCAAGTAGAATCACATCATCTTCTTCATCTAAAACACTTATAGAATCTAATGTATGTCCAGGTGTATGAAATAATTTGATTTTATCTTCTGCAAAATATAGTTCTTTTTCAAAAACCAAATTAGGAAGGTGCATTTCAACATCACCATAGCAGTACTGGCCATTTTTCTGTATCATCTCTTCCCATTTTAATTGAATCATTTCTCTACATAATTTGTGGGATACAATTGTATAATCTTTTAACGAACCATTTCCCCAAATATGGTCCCAATGATAATGTGTATTTATCACAATTGTTGTTCTATTATCATTTTTTAAGTATTCCTTAATTGGTTCAATACTTAAAGAACCTAATCCCGTATCTATAATATAATTATATTTTTTTCCAATGATTAAGTAAACATTTAAATCCCACCCTGGATTACTATGTGTAAATAAAAATCCCCTGCTTTTTATTTTTCTAATTTGCATTGCATCATTTCTCCTTTGGTATAAAAATATATTAAAATTTTTACTTTACGATTATTTAAGATTGTAAATAAAATATATGGAAATATTATACATTACATATTGCATAGAATCAATATATTTGACGTTAAAAAGAGCATAGAAAATAAAAACGTTATACTGGAGTTAATACTATCATCCGATTTCTCAACGATATAAATAAGTGCAAATAACATTGAAACATCATTTGTAATGATGTATAATATCGCTTAATTGACACTTTAGTGCATGAAACTAAAATTTTGCCAAAAGAAGAAAGAGGTTGCTATGAAATTAGGTAAAGCTACACAAGCAGTGTTAAATCGAGCGATATTTAAAAATATAAAAATAAGGCGAAAGGATGTTTTAAAACGTCCGCAAATTGGACTCGATGCCAATGGTATTACCTTACAGCATGGCGAGGATGTTTTATTGGCTACAGCGACAATGACAGGTGGGGGAAATTATGTGCCTATTTCAGTTGTCCATCGAGCCTTAAATAATATCTATGCAAGCGGT
>CAJJLI010000207.1 GCA_905192625.1 uncultured Clostridium sp.
GTCGATATAAGAGGAGTATGTGCTTTGCACTTCTTTATTCTTGATGCATTCCTACATTCAAAATAGGGTAATGCATGAAAGAATTGGCAATAGAAATTTTCCGCAAAATATTGACGTTAAAATTCGTTCTTGTTATAATTTAATTACTTTGTAACAAGTTTGTAACAATTGAACGGAAAAACTTCTTAACCACAATTGAGATAAACTTTTTTGTATTATTAATATTCTTGTTATAAAGTGTATTACCAAGCTACAGGAAAGAGGATACTATGAGAAATAAAAAACTAATGAAGGCAAGCTTAATTTTAGCAGCTATATGTTTACTTACGATAAATTCGACTGAAGTTAAGGCAGAAGGAATTGCAAAAGAAGAAACAGCTGTTGCTGGTATGGCTAAGTTACTCGAAGATTACTATTCAGAAAGATTGTCTGAAACAGGGATTTCTATTTCGAATATTACAACACCTTTTTATGTTGATGGAAAACGTTTAGAACCTGTAAATACAGGGATTTCACCGTTTGAAGGCTATGCATTTTCGAATACACAAGAATATGTTAATATACGAAGTAAAGCATCTACAAATGCAGAGATTATCGGCAAGTTGCACCGTGGTAGTATGGCAACAGTTATTAAAAAAGGTAAGGTATGGACCTTAGTTCAGTCGGGTAATGTGAAGGGATTCATTAAAAACGAATACTTATTATACGGTGATGAAGCGGATCAATTAATTGATGAATATGGAGTAGCATATGCAAAAGCAACATGCGTTACGTTAAATGTTCGTATGGGGCAAGGAACCGATCATAAAATACTAACTCAAATCCCTCAAGGAGAGAGATTTGAAGTTAAAAATACATATGATGATTGGTTTGAAATTATCCTAGATGTAGATGATACTACAGGAGAAGAAGTAACTGGATTTATCAGTAAGGATTATGCCGATTTAGAATATGAATTTAAAAAAGCTGTTTCAATAGAAGAAGAACAGGCAGCCATTGAAGAAGCAAAAAGAAAGGAAGAAGAGAGACAAGCCTTACTAGCGCAACAACAAGCTGCAAATAGACCAAGTAGTGGATCTTCTAGCAGTTCAAGTTCATCGTCTAGTAACTCAGGTTCTTCTAGTAATTCAAGCAGTGGTTCCTCGAATAACTCGAGTTCAGGCTCTTCTAGTAATTCTAACTCGAACAATTCTTCCAGTGGTTCTTCCACAAATAGTGCGAAGGGAACTGAAATTGCAAATTTTGCACTTAAATTTGTAGGAAATCCTTATCAATGGGGTGGAACAAGTTTAACGAATGGAGCAGACTGTTCTGGGTTTGTATATGCAGTTTATAAAAACTTTGGATATACCATTCCTAGAGTTTCTAGAGATCAAGCAAGATATGGAACAAAGGTAAGTTTAAGTACTTCAAGCTTACAACCAGGCGATCTTATCTTTTATGGAACAAGTTCAGGGTATGTAAATCACGTAGCAATGTACACTGGTAATGGAAAAGTTGTACATGCTAGTAATTATAGAGAAGGTATTAAGATTTCCACATGGAATTATCGCACACCATTGGGTGCAAGAAGAATTCTAAACTAGTAATTGATAATTGAATAAATTTTGCTTAGAAAAAAATATATGAAAATGAAACGCCTCACTTGCGAATGGCCATTTGATATGCCCCCTGTCAAGTAGACAGGATAAATATCTAAAATGAGGTGCAGATAAACGACTACACAGACTTGTGTGGTCGTTTATCTATGCACACCATTTTTCTTTATATTTCTCAATTCGTTTGTTTTCAGGAATAGGATATTCCATTGGTCTCTCTGCTAACAATGCTTCGCTTCTTACTTCATGGGGTGTCTTGCAATGATATCTATCTTGAGGACGTTCTTTCGTATAAAATCTTATATAATCATCTATTGCATATCTCAATGTTGCTTCATCAGTGATTTCGTACATTTGATACATTTCTGATTTTATAATGCCCCAGAATCCTTCTGTAGGACCGTTATCAATACAACGACCTACTCTGGACATTGATTGTTCCATTTCATGATCTTTAAGCTTTCTTTGGAACACTTTACTTGTATATTGGAAGCCTCTGTCACTGTGAAAAACTGGCTTTGCATCAGGATTAGAAGCAATCGCTTTATCAAATGTTTTAAATACTAACTTGTTATCATTCCTGCAACTGATTACATGTGAAACTGGATATCTATCATATAAATCAATGATCGCACTTAAGTATAGCTTCTTCTTCTCACCAGGAACTTTAAATTCAGTCACATCAGTAGCCCATTTTTCATTTGGCTTGGTTGCATAAAAATCTCTACCAAGCTTATTTTCAGCAATAGCCTCAGGGGTAGAAGATTTATATTTCTTCTTTTTCTTTCTGATAACAGCATGAATCCCGAGCTTCTTCATAATCCTATGAACACGCTTCTTACTGTAGTTGGTTTGATTGAAGTGATTGATCCAAGAGGTCATTCTACGATATCCTAAGATATGATTGAAACGTGTATTATACTCTTTAATCAATTCTGCAAGCTGAGTATTTTCTAATTCCTGCTTAGGAATTTCGCGATGTAGCCATTTATAATAAGCTGCTCTGGATATTTCAAGCTGCTTACACATCCAATTGATGCTCCAGCATTTGTTTTCATAAAAGAACTTTATTGTCATAAATTTTGAATCATAAAGTAGTTTTCCAAGTCTCACATCCCTTCGAATTCTTTCACTTTTTTTAACAGTTCAGTTAACATGTCCTTTTCTTCAAGCTGTCGCTTAAGTCTAAGATTCTCACGTCTAAGCCGTTCCAGTTCATCAACTTCATCATCTGTTTTATGATGACCTCGTTTATCTGACAATGCTTCATCTCCATTTGCATCATATTTCTTAACCCATGAGTAAACCTGACTATAAGAGACATTAAACAATGATGCTGTATCTTTATAATTACGGTTATGATTTATACAGTATTCAACGATTTCTTTACGTTCATCAATGGTTGTCTTTCTTCTTGCTTCTGCCATATAGACCTCCCTTTTAGGACGATAGTCCTTAAGTTCTCTATTAGCATTATAACGCTTAATCCATTCCCGTAAAACATAATTACTAGAAATGTTGTATTTCGCAACAATCTCATCTATTGATAGTTCTCCACTAATATAAAGTTCTATACATATCATCTTAAAATCTGATGTGTAGTGTGTATTGCCAGTTCCTCTTATAAATGCATTCAGGCCTTGTTCTTTATATCGCTGTGCCCAGCGTACAACTGTTTTAGAATTGACTCCATATTTAGCTGCAATGTCGTACGAAGAACCTGCTTTAGCAATATATTCCTGAGCAATCATAGCTCTCCATTCAGGTGTGTGTGGTGATTTAGCCATAAAAAATCCCCCTTAAGTAGATTTTGGTTATTAACCTTGTCTACTTAAGGGGAATCATATCAATTAAACCATAGCTCTTGAGGCGTTTTATGTTATAAGCAGATTTTAATAATTACCTATTATTAAGATGCTCAATATTAATACCAGAATCTTCAATGGCTTTCTTTGCTGCATTGATGACAGCATTACTAGTAACTGTCGCACCACTTACTACATCAACAGCTACGCTCTGAGTATCAACAATTTTATTTGCAATTTCTGGTGCTGCTTTGCCTCCAATATCAGGAGTTTCAGCATCAGCGGTTACATCTACAGCAGTTATTTTACCAACGCCATCTACGGTTACTTTGACGGTAACATCGCCACCATACCCTTTTTCCACAGCAGTATATTGACCGGCTTTGACGGCATTGTTGTTTGCGTTGTCTGTATTATCGGCATTGCCACTCTGGCAACCAGTTAACATAACAATAATAGCAATAATGAGTGCAAAAGCAAAAAGTTTACCTGTTGAAAAATGATTCATAGTATGTCCTCCTATAAAATTACGTTTTAATGGCATTAGTAGTAGGATAAACAAAGTTTGAAAATTTATGATTATAAAATAATTAAATTTATGTTACGGGGAAATAAAAACATAAATGATTGGTGTACATACTTTATTCCAAGGGATCTATTTTACTGTTAGAAATATTTTCATGATATTTAAAAAGTGAAATTTTTAAATCAATATGGGTGATAGTTAAAAATTAGAAAGGTTTTGGACGCGGAACACGAAGCTTTTGATGCAATGCTTCAGTTGAAGTAGAAACATTCTTATAAATAGTATAATTTTGTAGTCACATTTTTGAAGTTTTATGATGTTTTTGTTTTAAATCCATATCAAATTTTTGTTTTTAGAAAGACATAGAACCCCTCGCATATTTTCGAATATGATAATAGTGATAATTGTTTGGGAGTATATGTATGGACATGGCGAGACGTACCATAAATTTGCAATATGCTCATGAGCGTAGAATTTATGGTGAAGGAGTAGGAGTTGCCATAATTGATACTGGAATTTGTGCACATCCTGACTTTATTCAAGGTGGGAATCGCATAGTAAGTTTCAAGGACTTTGTGCATCTGAAAACTAGAGTTTATGATGATTATGGCCATGGGAGTCATGTAGCAGGCATCATTGGGGGCAATGGATATGCCTCGAATGGTAGATATCGTGGTGTAGCGCCAAAATGCAGCTTAATCGTCATTAAGGCGTTAAATTATAAAGGTGACGGGAATATTTCAGAAGTCGTTGAGGGACTTGAATGGATTTTGGCTCATAGAGAGAAATTAAATATACGTGTGGTTAATTTATCCTTTGGAACAGGTAATAAAAGATTAAATGACGACGGACAAAAGTTGATTGAAATGGTAGAACGTGTTTGGGACAGTGGTATTGTTGTGGTTGCTGCTGCTGGAAATGGAGGTCCTAATCCGAATACTATAGCAATACCAGGAAGCAGTAAAAAAATTATAACCGTTGGAGCTTCGGATGATAATGTTGAAGTTGATTTGATGGGGGCACGTCAGAAAAACTATTCTGGGAGAGGACCAACATTTGAGTGTGTAAAAAAACCAGACATTGTAGCGCCAGCAAGTAATATTATGAGTTGTAATTTAATTCGTACGGTAGGAAATGATGGTATACGTGGTGTAAATACCGTTAAGAGGAATTTTATTTATTCCAATGTTAGAGAACGATTCAGTCATTTATATACTGAGAAAAGTGGAACTAGTATGTCGACACCTATGGTTTCAGGTGCTATTGCATTACTTTTATCTGCTCGTCCTAGTCTAACACCAAAAGAAGTTAAAATGAACTT
>CAJJLI010000208.1 GCA_905192625.1 uncultured Clostridium sp.
ATAAGCAGCCACTTCGTTAACATTATAAGAAAAATGTCCTTTTAAAATTTCATATAAACTAGATTAGGTGAACTAGTCACACTATTTACTAATATCGAAGTGGGTACGGATATAGCAAAAGAACGAGATGTATTGGGTAGAGTGTATGAGTATTTTCTTAGCAAATTCGCCAGTGCAGAAGGAAAATTAGGTGGTGAATTCTATACTCCTTCTTGTATTGTACGTACATTAGTAGAAATCATAGAGCCATATAAGGGGAGAGTATTTGACCCGGCCTGCGGTAGTGGCGGTATGTTCTGTCAGTCTGCGAAGTTTGTAAAGGAACATCAAGGTAATATTCGAAACATTTCTGTATACGGTCAAGAGAGTAACCCAACCACTTGGAAATTGGCTAAAATGAACCTTGCATTAAGACAAATCGATGCTGATTTAGGACCTCATAATGCAGATTCATTTCACGAGGACTTACACAAGGCGCTTAAGGCAGACTTTATCCTAGCAAACCCACCATTTAATATCTCAGACTGGGGTGGTGAGCGATTACAGGAAGATGTAAGATGGAGATATGGAACTCCACCAGTTGGTAATGCGAACTATGCTTGGTTACAGCACATGTTACATCATCTAAACCCTGCAGGTGGTGTATGTGGAACGGTACTCGCAAACGGTTCGTTAAGCTCAAATACTTCGAACGAGGGTACGATTCGTGCAAATATGTTACGAAGTGACGTCGTGGAATGCATTGTATCTATGCCCGGTCAGTTATTTTATTCAACGGGTATCCCAGTTTGCTTATGGATTATGCGAAAAGGTAAGCCAAAGACGACAGAAAACAAAGTGTTATTTATCGATGCGAGAAATCTTGGACATATGATTGACCGAAGAGTGCGCGAGTTGAGTGAAGAGGATATCATGAAAATTGCGAACACCTATCACTCTTGGAGAAATGATGATGGATATGAGGATGTTCAGGGATTTTGTAAAGTTGCAACAATCGATGAAATATCAGAGAATGATTACATTTTAACTCCAGGGCGCTATGTAGGAATTGAAGAAGTAGAAGATGATGGTGAGCCATTCGAAGAAAAGATGACAAGACTTACTACAGAACTATATGGTTTGTTTGAAGAATCACATAAACTAGAGGCTGAAATTTGTAAAAAGCTTGCTGCTATTGGATACAGTAAATAAGATAAATTGTGATTTGTCGGACTAATATGAAGTGATGAGGAGGGGGAAATTTATGAGACATGTTTTCAAAGTTACACATTTTGGATGGGATAAGACAAGTGAGGGAATTTGGTTTGATGCTGATGATTACACTGAGGAGGAAGCAAAAGCTCAATTTCAGGAGGTACAAAAGGAAACTTTAAAAAATAATCATTGGGTATCATATACTGCATATGAGTATATGGGTGAACTTTTTTATGATGTACAATATTTGGGAGTTTATGATGAGGATAACATGCCAGGAATGTCATAAAGATTGATTGACGGACTAAAAATATTTCTGTTATAGTTTGATAATAGCTGTTGTTTTGGTAATATACCTACTACAAAGGAGGTTATTACCATGAACCAAGAGCTGATAAATACAATTATGTATCAAATGAGCCTGCATTTGGACAACCAACAACAAATGAAATTAAAACAAGTTTTAGAGCAGGTCATGAATAATAATGATGAGTCAGAAGATAATTCATTTGAACTATTGAATCGTTTTATAGCAACAAAAAAGTTAGAGGGACGTTCAGATAAGACGATTAAATACTATAGGAACACTGTTGATAAGATGCTTATAGCAATAGATAAAAATGTTAAGGCTATTACAACGGATGACCTAAGAATGTACCTTACAGATTATCAAAGTAGAACAACTGTTAGTAAACAAAGCGTAGATAATGTAAGACGTAACCTTTCAAGTTTCTTTACTTGGCTTGAAGATGAAAATTATATTATGAAAAGTCCAGTTAGAAGAATTCACAAGATTAAGACAAATACTTCTGTTAAAGAAACTTATTCAGATGATGAGATGGAAAGATTAAGGGATTCTTGTACTGAAATTAGAGATTTGGCTATGATTGATTTGTTATCATCAACAGGTATGCGTGTGGGTGAATTAGTATTACTTAATCGAGAAGATATAGACTTTAATGAAAGAGAATGTATTGTTCTAGGTAAAGGTGATAAAGAAAGAGTTGTATACTTTGATGCAAGAACCAAGTTACATTTAAAGGAATACTTGAATAGCAGAACCGATGATAATCCAGCATTATTTGTTGGGTTAAGAGCACCAAATGAACGACTTGAAATTGGTGGTGTTGAAGTAAGAATTCGTAAACTTGGAAGAAGCATAGGAATTAAAAAGTGCCATCCCCATAAATTTAGAAGAACGATGGCTACAGTTGCAATACATAAAGGGATGCCGATAGAGCAAGTGCAGAAGCTCTTAGGGCATGAAAAAATAGATACAACGCTTCATTATGCAATGGTGAAGCAAAGTAATGTTAAAAATGCGCACAGAAAATATATTGGGTAGGTGATTAAATGACTGAATGGAAAGAATATAAATTATCAGATATTGGTACTATTGTTGGTGGTGCAACTCCATCAACTAAAGATGCTTCAAATTATGATGATGGAGAGATAGCATGGCTTACACCTAAAGATTTATCAGCTTTTACAGAAAGATATATTTCAAGGGGTGAAAGAAATATTACGGAAAGAGGTTTCAAAAGTAGCTCAACACAAATGTTGCCAGTAAATACAGTTTTATTTTCTTCAAGAGCTCCTATTGGTTATGTAGCAATTGCTGCAAATGAAATGTGTACGAATCAGGGATTTAAGAGTATTATTCCAAATTCAAAGGTTGATTATTTATTTTTGTATTACTTACTGAAATATAAGAAAAACGCAATCGAAGGGATGGGTTCGGGGACCACATTCAAAGAAGTTTCTGGTAATGTAATGAAGAACATTGAAGTGCAGATTCCGACTGATATAAATATCCAAAAGAAAATTGCTGATGTTCTAGATAAAATTGATAGTAAGATTGAAAATAATACAGCGATAAATAGGAATTTGTCGGAACAGGCACAAGCATTATATAAGTCATGGTTTGTTGATTTAGATCCTTTTGAAGGGGAGAGACCAGCGGATTGGCAAGATGGAACTGTTGATGATTTGGCAAGTGAAGTAGTATGTGGAAAAACTCCTTCTACAAAGAGAGAGGAATACTATGGAAATGATGTTCCATTTGTAACAATCCCGGATATGCATGGTTGCGTATATACTGTTCATACAGGAAGATCTTTGTCAGAACTTGGTGCAGAATCACAGAGTAAGAAAACGTTGCCTAAGAATAGTATATGTATAAGTTGTATTGGAACTGCTGGATTGGTGACATTATTACCGGTACCAAGCCAAACGAATCAGCAGATTAATTCCATTATACCTAAAAATAATTACTCTCCGTATTATATATATTTACTGATGAGTACGATGGGAGAAACAATAAATAAGTTAGGACAGGCAGGCAGTACAATTGTAAATCTTAATAAAACTCAGTTCGGAAAGATGGAAGTGCTGATTCCTTCGATTAAAACAATGAGTGATTTTGATGAAATTGTAGAACCGATTTTTAGCGCAATTTTGTCTAATCAGATTGAGAATAAAAAGCTTGCTAATTTAAGAGATATCTTACTTCCAAAACTGATGTCCGGAGAGATAGATGTAAGCGATTTAGAGATATAGGTCTTACTCCGACAAATTTTAATTTCGAAATTCAGGAAATAAATTATTACAAAAAATGGAAGAAATCTATTAAACTTAGGACTTTCAGAAGTTATTGATGTTAGAGATGCAGCACAGGAATTGCCCAAAGTTCAAATAGAAGGGTACCCATTAGTTACATCTAAGTATTTGTTATCCTATGATGTTGATATTGATATGCCTAATACTGGTAACAAGTTAAAAAAATAATTTTTCTTTAATATTTTGCTTTGTTCAAGACTTCAAAAAACGAAGGTTTGGTATATTATTTCCTTTTATATCTCTTAGCGCTTAGTGATAGTTTACTTCCAATGTTAATGTCTGGAGAACTAGACATGTAAGGGATTGTGGTATAAGTTAGGAGGATGCAATGGAATACAAGATAGTTAAATTAAGTGATCTGTATGATGTGGTTCTCGGAGTGACATAGAGCGCAAGAGGTTCACATTTGCAAATTTCGGAATGTTTACTGAAATTATTTTCTCGTTTACGGAGGGGCGATATAGATGAAAAGAAAAAATATCGAAGATGTATTCACACCTAGAAATGCAACAGTAAATAGAGATATGTATGTAGAGCGAATTTTTCTAGAAACTGAACTTAGAAAGAAAATGAAAGGCTCAAAGAACATCATCATATATGGTGAAAGTGGATGTGGTAAGTCTTGGTTATATAAGAACGAGTTTAAGAAGTCAAAGAAGAATTATAAAGTCATCAACCTAGCATATGTTGAGGAAAATGGTGGGATTCTTGCGTATATGTACAATGAATCATTTGCTGGAATTGCTACGAAAGACGGATATACTGAGACTAAAGAGGCGGGTATTGACGCTGTCCTTGCAAAAGCTACACTCAAGCATGAAGGACAATATAAGGTTAATACTAAAAGCGCTTTATTTGCATACTTAGATAGATATTTTAATGGAAGCCCAGGGTTTATTTGTTTTGAAAATTTGGAAGTTGTCTTTTCTAATGTGCATATGATGAAGCAACTTGCAAATTTAATAATTATGTTAGATGATGAAGAATTTGCAAAATACAAGACAAAATTTATAATTGTTGGTGTACCATCAAATATATTAGACTATTTTTCGCAGTTAAAAAATTTATCTACAGTTGCCAATCGATTGGTGGAATTATCTGAAGTTAGCCCTATGGAAAAGTTACAGGTAGATGATTTCGTGGAACGAGGATTTATAAGGCAACTAAAGATAAAATTCGAGGAAAGAGAACTTGACCTGCTTAAAGAACATATCAATTTTATTACTGGAGGTGTTCCACAGAGAATGCATGAGTATTCAGAAGTTCTTTCTAATTTAATTGAAGAGAAAGACTGGATATTTTCAACGACATTAATTATAGATGCAGACAAACAGTGGCTTAAGGATTCATTATACAGAAACTATGAGGTTGTAATGAGTATGATGAATTCTGAAAATACTAATATTGGTAGAAGAAATCAAGTTGTTGATTGTAT
>CAJJLI010000209.1 GCA_905192625.1 uncultured Clostridium sp.
AAGAAGGGCAAGAAGAAGGGCGGTAAGTCCGGCAATCCGATGAAGCGCGAGGCTAAGGGTTGGAAATGTGGAACAGATACTTGGAATTGATAATGAAAGTGAACCCTCACCTAGAGTCATGTTTGAAATCCTTATGTATCGGTATAAAAAAGTATTTGGAAAAAACGCACTGAGCACTTGGATTAAAAGAAATAAATTTGATGAATCAAGGAGTGCAGTAGGAATCGGTAAACGTGGTGATATTAGTTTTTATATAACAAAGTCTAATCTAGAAGAAAGTTATCATTCTGAATATATCGTTCTTAAGGAGGAAGAAAAGTACGATATTCTATCATTATTATTGTTTCAAGACTATAAAGGTTTTGGAATGCTCGATACAATTTCCGAAATGAATATTAATGGTTTTAATTTAGGTGTAAGTGGTTCCGTTATGGAATCAGTAAAAGTAGTCGGTAAGCGTGAAAATAGAGATATTATAAGTGAAGCTACCAATTCCTTATGGTTATATTTTGGAGGACAGTACATACATTTGCAATTTTTAGATTTTGGATCGGAAGATGAGATAAAACGTATCATTCAATTATTAATCCGATACAATTCACCGGGACCATTAACAGCAAAACGAGGTTTTATTGTGAACACGATGGCGGATAAGTCTAGAATACTAGCAATTCGCCCACCAGTTGGAGAATACTGGGCTGTATTTGTTCGAAAATTTACGTTAGACAATGTAACTCCAGAAGCATTAATAATTAAGCAGGGGGTAACTGGTGGGGAGATTTGCATCAAGTTAATTGAGTTTTTAATGCGTGGCTTAATAACTATTGCAGTTACAGGACGACAGGGAAGCGGTAAAACAACACTGATGAAAAGCATCATAGCATTTTATGATAGACGCTATAATCTTGGAGTGTTAGAGATGGCTCCTGAAATGTATCTTAGAGAATTGTATAGTGATCGCAATATAATTTCTGTACAAGAAACAGATTATGTGTCGGCCGAGCATATCCAAGATGCATTAAAAAAAGCTGATCGTGGTATTACGATTATTGGTGAAGTAGCGACAGATCCAGTCGCCGCACGAATGATACAACTGGGTATGACGGGTTCGTTGGCTACTTTATTTAGCCATCATGCGAATGAAGCGAAAGATTTGGTTTTGACTCTTCGAAATTCTCTTGTCAATGCTGGAGGTTTTTCTAATATGACAACAGCAGAACGTCAGGTTACATCCGTTGTAAAGGTGAATATTCATTTAGACTTAACTGCGGATGGAAAACGTTATATTAAAAGAATTACCGAGATTGTTCAATTAGACGAAGGAATTCCTTATCCAGAATATGATGCTGCAGACCCAGAGGGGTCTATGGCAGAAATATCCAAACAATATTACATACGGCAGACGGATCGAATATCTTTTGAGACAAAAGACATATTGGTCTATGATACTCAAACAGATACATATAAGGTAAATGAATGTATGAGTAATGAATTATACGAAAAAATTGTTAGCACCTTACCTTCAAGTGAAAGTAAAGAGTTTATTAATTTTATAGACTTCTACTGGAAAGGAAAAAGGGTAGAGGATTATACTGGCGTAAAAGCTGTTGAAATGAATGAGTTGCTAGAGGAGGATGGATTTGATGATATGAATGAGGCTATGTTCTACTTGACCAAAGCAAGTGAATCTGCGGAGTTTCAATTTGGATTTTCTGATTTTGATTCATGGTAGGTAACTATGAGGTAGTATTATGGAAAAGTTAAAAATGTATGGAATAACAATCGAATTTGTTTTGGTTCTAATCGGAGCTTGTTTGGTTATGATATTAAGTTTCATTCTTATGGCTTATGGAAAAAAACATAAGAAGATGCGCTCCGAATCAAAGTATACGATTCTTTTATATAAGTTGTATTTTGAATTCAGTAAACTTCCGATTGTAAAAAATTATATTAGAAGATTGACAAGACAGCTGCAAAAAATGTCTGTGTATACAAAAAAAGAAGTTTTTATATTGGTTTCAAAATATTTTATAAGCACAGCAACCATCGTTGTTAGTACGATTGTAATAGCACTCTTTTTATTTGATGATATCGTAAGTGTTGTACTATGTTCTATATTATCCTATCTACTACCAACGGTAGTCATAGAACATCGGATTGCTAGAATCAATCATATTGTTTACACACAATTAAAATATGCAGTTGAATCTTTAAGACTAGAATATCTAAGATGTAATAGTGTAGAAGAAGCACTTCTAAATGCAGAAGTTGGTAAGAGGCTAACTAGAATCTTCGAAGAACTTTACAATGTTTTAGTAGCTTCAAACGGGGTATTACGCCTAAAAGAATTTTATGATCTTACACCATTTCGTCCAATTCAAACCTTAGCACAAATTTGTTTTCACATAAATAATACAGGTGATCAAATCGATCAGCATGGAAATAGTGCATTTGTAGATGCCCTGCTAGTGATGACATCTGATATTAATCAAGAGTTGGAGCGATTGGATTATCAAAAGATAAAGTTTGGTAAAGTAGAGTATCTTTGCTTATTACCAATTCCAAGTATTAAAATAATAGAAGTTTTTTTAAGTAGCAATATGCCTGGTACAGTTGTGATATACAAAGGCCCAATTGGATATTTTCTAAGAGTAATAATTATCTTAACGAGCATCGTAACCTTTTCGATTACTGCTCGTATCAATAATGTCTCGTCGCTCAAAGACGATGATCGAATCTTATTTTTCAAACGTTTATTAACGTACCCATACTTATATCGATTGATAAAAAATTTATGCCCGAAAAATTTAAAGCGAAGAAAAATAACGAAACGTTTATTTCATGCTTTTTCAAAGAAAACGGTAGAGGAATTTTATTTAGAGAAGTTATTTTATGCAGTTGCTGCATTTGTACTGATTCTTTCTACAATGCTTAGTGGTGTAAAGTTAGGTTATCGCTATATGATAAACAATACACAATCCTTGGATTTATTAGCGTCAAAAGAAGATGAAAGGTATACAAAAGATGATATCCTTCTGATGGATTATGAGTACATAGCATGTCGTGATGCTGGAATTATATTTGCTGAGGAAGAAATAACAACATTTATTAAAAGTTATATGCCTATGTTATCTGATATAAAAATACAAGATCAAAAAAGTCGTCTCGAGAAGAAATATGCCTTCATTAAGCAGATGTACTTTCGATGGTATTTCATACCACTTTCTTTTTTTGCAGCAATCGCTGCTTGGTATATCCCAAATAAATCTTTGAAAAATAGGGAAAAAACATTAAAAGGAGAGGAGGAAGAGGAGTTTCTACAAATACAAACATTGATGATTATTTTGATGTCAATGAACTGCGATACAATGGAGGCGATTGAGTATTTGAGCCAATTAACACGAGTGCACAAGGAAATGTTCCTGTGTGGTTATCATTTTTACGCCTCTAATCCAATTGATGCATTGTTAAAAATGGAAATTAAAACGCCCATCGCTGATTTTAAACGTTTTATAAATAAACTGAAATTAACAGTGGATGAGTTATCATTGGATGATGCTTTTAGCGATTTAAAAATGAATCGTGAGCATATAGCAAGAAGTAGAGATGTTGTATTGCGGGAAAAGATTGATACTAAAAGAAGATATGTAGGAGGTCTTGTAAAAATTGGGTTTACAATGGCAGTAATTTTATTATTTATGTTCCCGTTATTGTATCTAGGTATGAGGGATTTAATGGGAGGATTAAATACACTGCAAGGATTATAAAAAATAAATTTAAATTAAGGGAGAGTAAAAAATATGGCAGGTCTTAATGATGAGAGTATTGAAATAAGTAAATTTGGCACAGGTTTATTTGCATTTGCATTTGTTTTAGTAGTAGGTTTAACAGTATTTACGGTTGGTAAGGCAATTACGAATAACGGGAGTGAAAAAGTACAAAAACAGTTAATGGTGGTTGAGCAATCCGAATACACAGACTATGATCAGGTAACGGTTTTAGGTACAGCGGTAAGGGCTGCTTACCAGAATTTCGAAGGAAAAGAATTTGCAATCTTAGTATGTACAAGATCGATGTTAGATAAAGGGGAAAATGCCAATGGCCTTCCTACCTCTGATGATTTGTGGAGTAAAATAAAAAAGGATTTAACGGTAAGTGATGGAGGATCCAATGTTGAAATGGAAGGAAGCGATGGAGTACTTAAGGATCTATGGTGTATTAACTATAACGCAGTTTTAGAATCCGATGCTATCTATTCCGACAATGGTTACTATGTCAGTTCGGATACCTACGCATTAGATTCCAGTGGAAGCAATGTACAGTATTTTAGCAAAGTTGGTAATATGAAAAAGAATGGTATGGGAGAGTATATCCCATCTGGAGCGCGTTATCAATCAAATTTAATTAAAGATGCGACGGGACAGGTTATCGGGGTAGTGTTTGTGCAAGTATCAACAGGAAGTTAATTCTCCCGTTTTATCAATCCTACATAAATTTACAACATGGATAAAATTTAGGATAGTTATCCCCTCGCTTTTAAATGCGGGGGGACATTTAATAAGTGAAAAACAACAAGTATTTGTAAAGGTGGCTAATGTAAAAATAGAAATCAATTTTCACATTGCGCGAAGAACGTGCGCAAGAATGGGGACTAAATGGAACAATCAAGCACATTTGAAATGATATCGTTGGGAATAGAATATATTCTTTTTGCAGCGTTTCTTATTATTTTTATTCAAACCATGTCTATCCGTGATCGTTTTTCAGAAACAAGAGCCGAGCAGATCGATAAAATACGTGGGATACGTCAATACAGAGAGTTTAGCTATTACGACAAGGGGGAATGCTTTGGGGAAGAATGCAAAAATCATTTATATGGAGATGAAGTTATTGAACTAATAAGGAAATATTACGATGAATCTGATTTTGAAATCTATATAAATAAAATTAATAAAGATGGTGGGGAATTCGTGGTGAATGAAAGCACTGTTGCTTTAAATCCACTAGAATATTCATTGGAGACATTACAGAAACAGATTGTATCAACCAGTGAATACCATCCTTATCTGATTTATGATGGTATAACACCTTCGGAACATACAACGTATCAAAATAGTAGTTTAGGAACAGTAACCGGTATCGCATTAATTTGGCAAAAAAATAACTAGTAGATAACAAAGTGGTACAAAGAAACAATAATCTC
>CAJJLI010000210.1 GCA_905192625.1 uncultured Clostridium sp.
ATATAAGCCAGAAATACCTACTAATGCATAAACGATTCTAGATAAAAGAGTCATGTCACCAAAGATTAATTTAACTAAGTCAAAACTGAAAAAACCGATTAATCCCCAGTTAATTGCACCGATAACAACTAATATTAAAGCTAAATAATCTATTACTTTCACTTTGCATTCCTCCTATAACATATTGGTTATATGGATAGTGTCACCTTTTTTTGATTTTTTATGCAAATATATTAATTAGTACTTTAAAAATTTTATAAATAACTGTATAATATGTAAAGGTTTGATGTTTTAGACAAGGAACTCAAATTGTATGAAAATTCTGTACATCAAATAAAATATGAAGGGTGGTTTTTTTTTGCCTCGCAAGTCCAATGTTGTAAAAATTCCAAAACGAAGAAATATTAATATCGGTGTTATAATCTTTCTTATAATCGCTGTATATTTAATTGTTAATATATATTTATTCCTAACGAAAAATCAAATTTCAATCTATGAAGTAAAAGAAGAGAGCCTTGCAAAAAATACGATTGTAACCGGAGTTATTATACGAGATGAGAAAATTATTAAAACGTCCAAAGCCGGCTATATTAATTATTATCAAAGAGAAGGTTCAAGAGTTTCAAAGAATGCTACGATTTACTCAATTGATGAAAGTAAGAAGATATATGATAAGTTAGCGGATCAAGGTGATGCAGCTAAGATATCTGATAAAGATATCATATCAATTAAGAAAGAGATTTCTGCATTTAAAAAAACAGCTTCTGGTGAAACATTTTCAAAGGTATATTCCTTTAAAGAGAATATTTCAAGTAAAGTACAAGAAGTTGTAGATATGACTTTACTTGATAACATGCAGGATATTTTAGCTTCAACTGGTATAAGTTCAGCATTTGAAGTAAAAAATGCAGAACAATCAGGTATTATTTCCTATCGAGTAGATTCGTTAAATAACCTAACGGTTGATAAGGTTTCTGCCGATACATTTGATATGGACAAGTATTCAAAATCAAATCTTCGAGCAGCGGATATTGTGGAAGCGAATGCACCTGTATATAAACTTATCACCGATGATGCATGGTCTATTGTTGCACCTATCAGTTCTGAGATATTTAATGATTTACAGGAGAAGAAATCTATTAAATTCACAGTGTTAGAAGATCAATTTACGATAACGGCTCCAATGAGTGTAACGCAAAATGGTTCGGAATATTACATAACAATCAATTTAGAAGATTATATGGTTCGATACTTAGATGATCGTTTTCTTGATATTGACCTGGACATTTCATCGGAGAGTGGATACAAAATTCCGTTGACAGCTATCACTCAAAAACAATTCTATTCGATACCAAAGTCTTATTTGACCAATGGTGGTGACTCAGATGAACAAGGCATTATCATTGAAACCTATGATACATCCAATGGAAATGTATCTTATGTATTTACGCCAACAGTTGTCTATTATGAGGACGAAGAAAATGCCTATATAGGTATGGATAGCGTTGCTGCAGACACTTATATTTATAATGAATCTACAAAAGAAAGATCAATTGTTAACACAATTGGTACATTAGAAGGTGTGTTTAATGTAAACAAGGGTTACGCCGTTTTTCGTAGAATCGAAAGAATTACTGAAAATGATGCATATTGCATTGTGAAAAAGGGAACAAAAAGTGGAGTATCCTTGTATGATCATATCGCTTTAGATGCCAGTGAAGTAATTGAGAATGCAATAATTTATTAAAATCATATTAATGAGTGAAAATACAGTACAATTAGTTGATTGTGAAAATACAGTACTAGGAATGAAAATACAGTAAGTTCAGTGATGACAACAGGAGGTTATAATGATACAAGATAATATAGTAGATGTTGAAAAAAAGATTATGGCAGCTTGTAATAGATCTGGTAGAAAAAGAGAAGAAGTGACTTTAATTGCTGTTAGTAAAACCAAACCTGTTGATATGATGCTAGAGGCTATCCGTGCAGGTATTATGGATTTTGGTGAAAATAAAGTTCAAGAGCTCTGCGATAAAAACGAACAGATCAAAGATGAATTATACTGGCATATGATTGGACACTTACAGAGAAACAAAGTTAAGTATATTATTGATAAAAACATTTTAATTCACTCTTTAGATTCGTTAAGGCTCGCAGAACAAATTCAATTGGACGCCCAGAAGAGAAATATTATTCAAGATGTACTAATTGAGGTTAACATTGCTTCAGAAGAGTCAAAATACGGCTTTAAACCAGAGGAAGTAGAAGATGCTATTTTAGAGATAGCAAAACTGGATTCCATAAGGATTAAAGGGTTAATGTGTGTTGCACCATATACAGAAATTGCCGAAGAAAATCGCATTTATTTTAAAAAAATGAGACAATTACTTGTTGACATCAAAGAGAAAAACATTGATAATGTAACTATGGAAATGCTCTCAATGGGTATGTCTGGCGATTTTGAGGTCGCCATAGAAGAGGGGGCTACTTTAGTTCGAATAGGAACCGGGATTTTTGGTGAGCGCAATTACAATGTATAATTGTTATACAGTTTTAGAAAAATTGGGATAGGAGATTGTGCTATGGCAAATTTATTTAAGAATATACTAGATTCTTTAAAATTAACTGAAGATGATGAAATTGAAGATTATGATGATTATGTCAGTGAATTAGAAGAAAGAGAACGTAAGCGTGCTGAAAGACAAGAACAAAAACAAACGATAAAACAAGAAAAGAAGTCATTTTCTTCTACTAGGAGTCTTGAAAGAGAAGAACGACCATCAAGTTCTTCCGTAAATCAAATTTCTGTTAGTAATGCTACAAATTTTAACGATACACGAAAAGAACGTGTACAAAGAGTGGACAAGCCAACAACAGTAAGTAAGGTTGTACCACTTCGTAGTCCTCAAAAGGGATTGGAAGTTTGTATTATGAAGCCTACTTCCTTTGAAGATTCACAAGATATCTGCGATATGCTTTTATCTGGAAGAGCTGCAGTAATAAATTTAGAGGGATTTGATGTTGAGGTCGCACAACGTGTTATGGATTTCGTTTCAGGTGCTGTGTATGCAATGAATGGTAAATTACATCAGATTTCTAGTTATATCTTTATTATATCTCCAGATACAGTAGATATTTCAGGCGATTATCTGGATTTGATTCGCCAGAATGGATTTGAAGTACCTACTTTAAATAGGGATTTTTAAAAGTGAAATATTTAATTGTACATTCGTTTTCAATATTCTTGTATTGTTTGGAAATTTTATTATTTGTTCAAATATTTATGAATATGCTACCGTTTCCAACACTAAGAAGAATTGTTGAAACTATTGTTGAACCACTATTGCGACCAATACGATTTTTACTTAAACATTCGGTGTTTCAATCTGGAGGTACAGATTCTTCACCAATCATTGCTTTTATAGTACTTAGTTATTTGGGACAGTTTTTAACGTCAATCTAAGGATGGTTTCAGATGGATCAAAGAAAAGAAGAGCAATTCCTACGTAAGCGTTTTATTGATCTTGCGAGGAATGCTTATCATAGAGAACAATGTGTGTATACTGATTTCTTAAATACGAATGAAATCAGTATATTTCATAGTATGGTACATGAATTACCGGATATGCCTTATTCTGTGTGGGGTGGGTATCCAGGTGCAGAAAGAGTTATGATATGTTATCATGGCAACTTAACTGGAAAAAAGGCCGATATTAGCGGCAGTGAGTACCATGATACAAAACAATATCCAATGGATTGTGTGTGGATTCGTCCAAGTAATCCAAAATATGCAGATAAATTAAATCATAGAGATTACTTAGGAGCAATATTAAATCTTGGAATTGAACGTTTTACAATTGGTGATATTTTGGTTCATGGGACGGATGCCTATGTATATTGTGATAACACCATCTCTTCCTATATCGTAGGTACATTAGAAAAAGTAAAACATACAAAAGTGAAATTATCAATTAAGGCTCATGAAGAATTAACGATACAACCAGAATTTTTACAAATCAACGGATCCGTTATGTCAATACGTTTAGATTCTGTAATATCTGTCGCTTTCCAAACATCAAGAAGTAGTATAACTGATTTTATTAATGGAGAACGTGTATTTGTAAATGGAAGATTAACTACCTCAAATAGTTATGTTTTATCAGAAGGAGATATCGTATCCGTTCGGGGATTAGGAAAATTTATTTATGAGTCTCAAGGCAAATTAACAAAAAAAGGGCGTATCAATATTACGTTGCAAAAATACATTTAGGAGGAGAATTATGCTTACACCAATAGAATTACAAAGCAAAACATTTAAGTCTGGCGGACTTGGTTATGATAAAAAAGATGTAGATAGTTTTATGAAAGAAGTGTTACATGGATATGAAACATTATATCGTGAAAACATGGAGTTGTCTGATAAAATATCTGTATTAAACGAAGGAATTCAATACTATAAAACAATTGAAAAAACTTTACAAAAGGCTTTGGTTTTGGCTGAAAAAACAGCCGAAGATACAAGAATTGCGGCTTTAAGAGAAGCAAAAAGTATTGAAAACGAAGCTCATACAAAAGCTCAACTAATCGTTGCAGATGCAAAGAATGAGTTAGAGCATATTCACAAACAAACCGTTCAAGTTTTACAACAATATGAAAAATACAAGGCTCAATTCAAAAATTTAGCTGCAGCACAAATCGAAGTTTTAGAAAGCGATAGTTTTTCAATTAATATTGCTAGAGTGGATACTTTTACGCAAGATTTCCAAACACATGAAAAACATAAAAAAGCTTATAATATAGATTTAAAGAAAGTAGCAAGGGAAGAAAACTTAGTGAAGTCAAAGACGATAGAGTCAAATGATGTCTTCAGTGATAATAAGGAATTTATTTCATCCAATGATATGTTTGAGGTGGAAGCAAGTATTACACGTGAAAATATAGCTGAGGATGATTCTGTAAAAGAGGATGGATTTGATTTTATTAATGTGGAAGAAGAAATCTAAGAATTATATTTCTTCGCACATATTGGAATGCGACTCTTAAAAACTTTACATATTAAATAAATTCTTAATGGGGGCAGATTATGAACAACTTGGAAGATAAAATCACTGTGCTATATGAAAACAAACCTTGTTACGATATCTTATATCGCAATGGTTTTAAAGACT
>CAJJLI010000211.1 GCA_905192625.1 uncultured Clostridium sp.
GCCTGGGTAGAGCAGGTGCACGTTATAAAACAATGAGTATGTTGCGTTTTAGAGCCGATCATGCAGCCGCGCAAGATGCCGTTTTCTCAGATGTGTCAGAAGAATTTATTAAGAAAAATAATTTTGTTTTTGTAAAAACACTTTGCAAGGATAAGGATGAATACATCACTCGACCAGACCTTGGAAGAAGATTTGGTAGCGATGAACTTGAAATTATTAAAAAGACCTGCGGTAATAATCCAAAAGTATTAATTATCGTTGGAGATGGGTTATCCTCCTCAGCAATTGAAGCAAACGTAGAAGATATGATTCCAGCATTGAAACAAGGTTTAAGTATGTATCAAATCAATGTACCTCCGATTTTATTTATTAAGTATGCCAGAGTAGGTGCAATGGATGACATTGGCCAAGTAACCGATGCAGATGTAATTTGTATGCTTGTAGGAGAACGACCAGGACTAGTAACTGCAGAATCCATGTCCGCTTATATTTGTTATAAACCAAAACATGGAGTACCAGAATCCAAAAGAACGGTTATTTCAAATATTCATCGCGGAGGAACCACAGCAGTAGAAGCAGGAGCACATGCAGCAGAATTAATTAAAAAGATGCTAGATAAGAAGGCTTCTGGTGTTGATTTAAAATAAGCTCATTATAAAAAATGCATGATTTTGTACAAAGTAGAATTAAAAACTTTGTTAAAGATAGGCGCAATTTTATAGAGCGAATGAACTTCTATTGAATGCGTCAAATGATCACAAGGAGGTTACTATGAAAAATGATAAATTACACCCGAATATTTTAGCAGTTCGGATTATCTCCAATGTTAGTCCGGACTTGGCTGCAAAACTAGAACTCGGCGAACGTCATAAAAGTTTAGGAATCATTACAGCAGATAGCGATGATGTTACTTATACTGGACTCGATGAAGCAACCAAAGCGGCAGATGTTGAAGTTGTATATGCAAGATCATTCTACGGTGGAGCAGCAAATGCAAATACGAAACTTGCAGGTGAAGTTATCGGTATTATCGCTGGACCAAGTCCTGCTGAAGTTCGAAGTGGATTAAATGCTTGTATCACGTTTATGGAAAACGATGCTTACTTTATCAGTGCTAACGATGATGATTCTATCGTTTATTATGCCCATACGGTATCTAGAACTGGCTCTTATTTATCAAAAGTAGCAGGTATTAAAGAAGGAGAAGCAATTGCATATGTAATTGCACCTCCACTAGAATCTATCTATGCCCTTGATGCAGCTATGAAGGCTGCTGATGTTAAACTTTGCGAATTTTATGGACCACCAAGTGAAACGAACTTTGGTGGAGGCTTACTCACTGGTTCACAATCTGCATGTTACGCTGCCTGCAATGCGTTTGCAGAAGCTGTTCGTAGTGTAGCAGACCGACCAAAGGAATATCAATAGATGTTAGCCTTAGGGTTAATCGAGGTAATTGGATTACCACCAGCAATGGAGGCAGCCGATGCGGCGCTAAAGGCAGCGAATGTTACTTTAATAGCGATAGCCAAAGCGGATGCGGGTATTCTTACCATTGAGATTACAGGTGATGTAGGTGCAGTAACTGCAGCGGTAGACGCAGGCGCTGCTGCAGCAAGTCGTATTGGAACACTACGGGCGAAACACGTCATACCTCGAGTGGATGAGAGTTTAGTAGGTAAGGTAATTACCGAAGGTACGAAACTATTTCAACCAAAAAGAAAAGTAACACAGAATTTAACTGCAATAAAGACAAACAGTTCTATGGGATCAGAATCTTATACAAATTTACCGAGCGATGAGGTAAGATCGAATGAGATTTCGTATGACTATACTACGACGGATGATACCACTGTTAATAGAAACAATACAAATGTAGATAATGAGGACTCAAATGATGACTCATATTATGAGGACAAAAATACGTCGGATTCGAATAATACAGATGTAAATAACACGAATACGAATAGTGCTGAGTCAAATTATGCTGATACAGATAATGCTGATACAAGTAATGTCAATACAATCAATAATGATCAAGAAGATAAAAAGTTAGGTGTAGAAAAATATACCGCTGCTGAACTAAAACGTTTGAATAATGATGCATTAAGAGACATTTTACGTAAAAACGGTGTAGAGATTACTACGCAACACGAGAATGCAAAAAAACAAGAGTTAATTCAACTTATATTAACCGTGCAAAATAACCGATAAGAAGGAGACGGCGAATGGAGTTAGTAGATAAAGACCTTAAATCAATACAGGAAGTCCGTTTGCTTTTAAAAGCAGCAAAGGATGCTCAAAAAATACTGTCAACATTTTCCCAGGAGAAGATTGATAGCATTGTAAAAGCAATGGCAGAAGCAGGAATGCGTCATGCAGAAAGACTTGCAAAGATGGCCAATGAAGAAACGGGATTTGGTATCTGGCAGGACAAAGTAATTAAAAATATTTTTGGTTCCATGGGTGTTTACGATGAAATAAAGAATCAAAAAACAATTGGTATTTTAAAAGAAGACAGAGAAAACAAGATAATTGAAGTAGGTGTTCCAGTTGGTGTTGTAGCTGGTATTATACCATCAACCAATCCAACATCAACCGTTATGTATAAAGCGATTATCTCTATCAAGGCAGGAAACAGTATTGTATTTTCACCACATCCAGGAGCAAAAAATTGTATCTTAGAAACAGTGAAGATTATAAGTGAAGCAGCGCAAGCAGCAGGTTGTCCAAAGGGAGCCATTTCTACAATTACGATACCAACGTTACAGGCGACGAATGAATTGATGAAGAGTGATAACACAAACTTAATTCTAGCGACTGGTGGGTATGCAATGGTAAAAGCTGCATATTCTTCAGGAACTCCAGCCATTGGTGTTGGTGCTGGTAATGGTCCAGCGTTCATTGATAAGACAGCGGATGTAAAAATGGCTGTAAAACGAATTATGGATTCAAAAACCTTTGATAATGGTACGATATGTGCATCTGAACAGTCTGTCATTGTAGAACGTTGCATGGAGCAAAAAGTCGTAGAAGAATTTAAGGCACAGGGAGCTCACTTCTTAAATGCAGAGGAGTCAGAAAAACTTGCAAAATTTATCCTCCGTGCCAATGGTACGATGAATCCACAAATTGTTGGTAAATCAGTAGCCCATATTGGTAAGTTGGCAGGTTTATCTGTGCCATCGAATGCTAGAGTCATTATTGCACGAGAAAGTAAAGTTGGAGATGATGCTCCTTATTCCAGAGAAAAATTATGCCCAATTCTAGCATTTTACGTTGGAGATACAGTAGATGAAGTATTAGAGAAGGTGAAAGAAATCTTGTATCATGAAGGAATGGGACATACCTTTACAATGCACAGTTCAAATGAGGAATTAGTAAAACGTTTTGCACTCCATGTTCCAGCTTCAAGAATTCTTATTAACACACCAGGTTCGTTGGGTGGTGTTGGAGCTACTACAAATCTATTCCCTGCTTTAACACTTGGCTGCGGAGCAGTCGGTGGAAGTTCTACTTCAAATAACATTGGTCCTATGGACTTGCTAAATGTTAAAAGAGTAGCATATGGCGTAAAGGAACTAGATGATATAAGAAAAGTCGCACAAAATCATGGTGGTTCCACAAGTGATTGTTGCGGCGGTGGAGTAAACACACAGTTGGTAGATGAAATTGTAAAACGAATCATGAAGCAATTGATTTAGGTGATGGAAGCTCTAATCATGAAGCAATTGATAAGTAATGGAAGATATAATCATGAAACAATAGATTTAAATAATAGAAGTTATAATTATAAAACAATAGATTTAAGTAATAGAATCTATAATCATAAAACACTTAAAAAAAATTTAATCTATAGATATGATGTGTCTACTTGGTTTTAAAAAATTTAAAGATAACTAAGAATAAAAAATAAAAATAAAAGAATTCGAATGGTTATTTCAATGTTCATTCTAAAATTATTTCAACTTAATATAGAAACAATTAATATAAACAAAAAAAAGTAGAATAATAGTAAATGAGCACGTAACTATTCTATGAGTAATAGGAGGAAATGAATATGTCTAATACAAATGCACTTGGAATGATTGAAACAAAGGGATTGGTTGGTGCCGTAGAAGCAGCAGATGCTATGGTGAAAGCAGCCAATGTAGCATTAATTGGTAAAGAACAAGTTGGTGGCGGCTTGGTAACTGTTATGGTACGCGGAGATGTTGGTGCCGTGAAAGCAGCGACAGATGCAGGTGCAGCAGCAGCGGAACGCGTTGGAGAATTAATTTCTGTGCATGTTATCCCAAGACCACATTCTGAGGTTGACGCTATTTTACCTCATCCACATTCACAAGCATAACTATTATTTTAGAATACGAAAGTTTTATATTAGAACTTTTTAAGGTGCCGAAAGGAAGGGTGCCAGTCACCCTTCCCTTAAACGGTATGAAAACTCCAAGAATAGCAACGCATGGACTGGAGATTCGTACAAAATAAAGTACGTTGGTGGAATGCGTTAGAATGGAGAAAGCATGGCATTAATTACGGAACAAGACATTAGGAAGATGATGAATGATGGGCTCTTAAAAGAAAAAGGTGAGTTTCATCTAGGAAAGGAAACTATTTTAACACCATCTGCTAGAGCTTATTTATTAGAAAAAAATATAACACTCCTTGGAAAAAATACGCATCATCAAGAAGATACTGCGAAAGAAAAACAGGTACATGGGAAAGAAGTGAGTGAAGCATTGAATCAACCAAAATCAAAAAAATCGGATACCGATTACGATGAGTTTAGAACAGTTTTTGGGGTAAAACTTGATCATAAACCAGAGCACATGACTCACTTAAGAGGAAACTTATTAGTTTTTAAAGATCATAAACGGATTATTCTTCGAGGGGCAATTGATCGACTAGAGTCTGAAATAATTCTGGCTCAAATCGTATCGGAACGTCTTAATAAACCCAAATTAACTAAAGAATTAGAAGAAATCATTCGTTTTATACGTAAATTGTTACGATGTGAAGTATCAGAGGAACCAGTGGGAGAAATTCGATTGGCAGGCTTAAGTGAGCATGAGATACATGAACAATCTTATCACCCAAGTCAGTACTTTGGTATTAAACATTTCCTTCCAACC
>CAJJLI010000212.1 GCA_905192625.1 uncultured Clostridium sp.
CCTTGAATAGAAGCTCCTGTACAGGTTAATTCTCCAGCTTCAGTCATAGAGGAAGATACAATTGTAATAGACGCTTTTGGTAGTATCATTCTTAAAGAAAATGATGAAAATAATAAAAAAGCTCTTGTTTTAACTCATCTAGAAAGAAATATAACTAAAAAAATTCATGTAGATAAAAATAGTGTGAGTAAGGAAGAACTTTTAGAACAGGTAGCACTACTCGATAAAGGGGAATGGCTGTTACAATTCATTATAGAGTGCCAAAATAAAATAGAGGTGTACAATGTAAAAGCTGAGTTTTTCAGTGAAATTATTAGTAGTCCTTTTTATCGAATATTATATCGAAATAATGAGTGCATTTTGAACGTGCTCACAAAAAAATTAACATTTTCTTTCATAGAACTTAATACTCATATTATTACACTTTCTTCTGAAATATTGAAAAAAGTTGAAATAAAGAAAGTGATCAATAAAACTAATAGCAAGTTTGAAACGAAATTTGAAGTGATAAATGATAAACTGCTAATCGATTTGGAAACTATTACTTCGCATAAATATTATGGTGAAATTAATTTAGAACTTGAGTATTGCGATGGAGTCACACTAAATACATCTGCAATTACTTGCATAAACGTAGAGAATGAAGAAAAAAAATATAAATTAGAGACAAAAGATATATCGGAAGATTGGGTGAAAATTAGTTCGAAGGGAACTCTTTCGATTGTCAATTCAAAATTTGGCAAAGAGTTATTGCAATTAGAAAAGTTATCAAGCTTAAAAGAAGAATTTACATTGTTTATACAAAATGAAAACGGAAACTCTTTTTCTTTTGCATTATCTTCAAGAATGAGTGATGAAGAGCAGATTGCGAATGAAATTAATAATATTATTTCTGAGATGCCATATTCAAAAAAATGGCAAATGCTTGCCGTGGACTCAAAAGGACATGTGCATCAAATTATGTATGATAATTTTTTTGCAGAAAAAGTGAATGTATTTTATAAGGAACAATTTATATTGGTATCTGACGAAAGGAATTCAATGGTATGTATTAATCAAAGATTGGCAAAAGAATATCCTATTTTTGGTATTAAAGAATTGTTCAAAAATGGAAGCCATGATTTAATACTTACATTGCTAAATTCAAAGAATTTTTCAAATCTTAGATTTTATTTTATTCATAGAAGAACAAAGAATAAGACTAGTGAAATACTTTATTCTCAGAATGGATTCGAAATTTCGATTGACCTGTCACAGTTAAATCAATCAATCTATAAGTTAAGAGGGCTGTATGATTTATATTGTGAATATGATTTTCAAGGTAATAGCTTTACATTAAAAGTTACAGATTCAATAAAAGATTCCACTTTTTTAGTAGAAAAGAATATTTTCTCTGAAGATTTTTCAGTTTATCAAAAAGTCTATTTATCAAAGGAACGATGTATCACAATTTACGGTTCTTCACTTAATGCAAGAATTAAGTATCTTTATGAAAATGAGGAGCATATAGTACTGGCATACCAATTCTTACTTAATAGTTTGAATTTAGATGAGGTGAAAAATGAGTCGGTCAGTCTAACAAACATAACTACTGAAGAAAAGCACCTGTTAGAAAAAAGTTTTGTTAAAAAAGAGACGAATGAATTTCTTATTTTTTTAGATAAAAAAGAAATGCTTCATATTGTTAATGAGATCTCAAACCTTAAGTTCTATATTGATGTAGATCTTTCGTATAACGACACTATTTATTCTATAAGGATGAATGAGAACAAATTTGAAAAATTTTCTCCTCAGAAATATAAAAGATATCCTGAATTCAATATATCTGATGTGTATAAAATTCAGTTTTTATTTGCGAAGAATGAACTAATATTTACTATATCTTCTCAAACAAAAACAGAAGTACTTAGCATAAGAAAAAATACGATAGTTATAAAAGATATTTTCAGAACAGATGTAAGACTTGTTGGTATAAAAGGAAACGAAATTTTTGACATTGCAAAGGGTGTTAGAAGAAAGCACGGGCTAACTTTCGAAATCGATTCATTATTTTTAGAGTCACTAAAAATGAATAATAGTTACTTTAAGTTGCTTATTATGGATGATGAGAATAATTTATTTAATATATTAAAAGGAAAGATGAACCAGAAGAAAATTTGCTATAAAAGCTACAAAGATGGTGCATATAAAATTTCATGGCATACTAAAAGCGAAGAACTGTATCTTGATTTTTTATATTTAGTTAATCCGATTACAAAATCTTATCTTTTGAAAAATAGGTTAGCTTATATAGGAGCATCTGTCTCTCGCCTATTTAATAAAAATCCAACTTGGTTAGTTGGTGAAAATTTTGGAATTTCACATCAAGATAATGGTTATTTGTTTTTTAGTAGCTCATTAAAATCATCAGTACCAGAGAAAACATATTTTGTAACTAGACAACTGTCAGAATTTAGTAATCAAGATAATTTGTTGGTTTATGATAGTTTTAAACATCTTTACAAGTATCATTTATCCTCAAAATTGATCGTGTCCCATGGAGTAAGAGATGCTATTCCTTCTTTATATCATTATGATAGAAATAATGATAAATCCATTTATCACCTGCAGCACGGGATAATAGCAATGAAAAAAGTTTATTTTAATCCAAATTCTTATAGAGGTAAAATGAGAAAAATGGTTGTGAGTTCACAAAAGGAAGCTGATATTTTAATCAAAAATATGGATTTTAGACCAGTAAATATCATGGTGACTGGACTTACGAGGTATGATTATTTAGTCAACTCAAGCTATTTAGACAAGAATAAGGAGATTTTTGTAATGCCAACATGGAGAGATTGGCTTGTACAAGATGAAGATAATTTTAAACATAGTGACTTTTTTAAATATTACTATAAACTTTTGAATGATAAAGACTTATCCGATTTTCTTATTAGTCATAACATAGTACTTAAATTTCTACCTCACATAGAAATGCTTCGAAGATATGGTGATTATTTTAAAAGTGAACTTCCGAATATAGAGATAGTTGATAGTCATACAGAATCAATACAAGATTTAATTAAATCTTCAAGCTTATTAGTCACAGATTATTCTAGTGTTGCATTTGATTTTGCTTATCTAAATAAACCGATTATATTTTTCCAATTTGATGTGGAAGAATATATGAATCAGCGTGGGGCGTTTATTAATTTTAATAAAGATTTATTTGGAGACAGATGTAAAGACTACGAAGAATTAAAGGCTTCATTGATTAAAACGGTGGAAAATAATTATTCAAACAATCCTTTTTACAGAGAAAGAGCAAATCAATTTTTTGATTTTCATGATGATGAGAATTTTTTGAGAACTTATCAAGGAATAAAGAGGGATAATGTATGAAGGTCACATTTATAGTTTATAATATATATGGAATTGGCGGTACTGTACGTACCGTTGTTAACACAGCAAATTATCTGGTTAATAATGGATATGATGTATCAATAATGAGCATTAAGAAAACTTTTGATACGCCTAAGTTTGAAATTGATAAGCAAGTCAAATTAGTGCCGCTATTGAATACTAGAAAGCAATTTTCAGATAAGTCTTTTAAATCTAAGATGGCTGCATCCATTAATAAGCTTCCAAGTTTATTCATAGATAGAAATGAACTCCTTTATAAAAATCTATCTTTGTACACGGATATTTTATTAATTAAAGCATTAAAAAATTTAAAATCAGATGTTGTTATTTCTACATTTCCAACACTAAATTTTTTTAACGCTAAGTATGTTAACAAGAATGTCGTAAAAATTGGACAAGAGCATGCACAGCTTTCTGCACATCACAATACGATTAAAAGAAAAATAAAGAGATATTATAATGAGTTGGATTGTTTAACTGTTTTGACACCGAAAGAACAAGAAGATTATGAAGCATTTCTAGACCAATCGATCGACATTAAGGTAATTCCAAACGGAATTAATAATACAGAATTCAAAACAGATTACAGCAATAAAGTAATCGTATCAGCTGGAAGATTTGTTTTTGAAAAAGGTTATGAGAGATTAATATCCTTATATGAGCCTATTGCAAAAAAATATCCTGATTGGGAACTGAGAATATATGGTTCTGGAAATGATTTTAATTTGATGCTAGATACTATTTTTGAAAAGGGAATTTATAATAATGTTTTTCTCTATCCTAATACACCATTAATTATGGAAGAGCTCTCGAAATCTTCAATATTTGTATTACCATCTAGATTTGAATCTTTCGGAATGGTTGTCATCGAGGCTATGTCAGTCGGATTGCCTGTCATATCTTATGATACGTATGGACCGACCAATATTATAGAAGACTCAGTTGATGGATTTGTTGTTCCTATGGATGATGAAAAAGAATTTCAAGAAAAACTTGAACAACTTATAGAAAACCATGATCTTTTGGAACAGATGGGAGAAAATGCGAAAGTAAAGTCAAAATCATATTTATTTGAAAATATAGGGAGCTTATGGGACAATCTTTTAAAATCTTTCAGATAAATGATGTCTTATAGAACAAAGAAGGAGATCAAATGAAAATAAAAAGTTGTTTACCTATAATTTGTTTTCTTTTAGTACTTGTATCTATTAATGAGCGTGTTATTTCAGATGAAATAATCACCTCTACTGAGTCCACTGAATCAATAGATGGTTTTAGAGGAAAGAATTCGGGAGATGAAGAAACTCTTATATCGACATTTCCAAGTACAAATGAGAATTTAGTAAGTGAAAATGAGACCACTAATTCCTCTACAGCCTATTCTAATATTGAAAAAGTAGAGGAGAGCATTACTGCTGAAACAGAAGAAGGTATTTCTGTTTCAAACGAATATGCAATACCTTCTGGACGTTCTGACTTGTATGAAACAACGAATGAAAATTCAGTAAGAAGATCGACAAGAGCAGCTGTTTTAAATCCTCCAATCGTTAAAGCGGAGGACTTGAATACTCCGAGGAAAGATTTTATTGATGTGTCGTCGCACAATGGTGAAATATCTATAGATAATTATCTAATGATGAAGCAATACGGTGTCAAAGGTGTAGTGGTTAAACTAACAGAATATACTACTTATAAAAA
>CAJJLI010000213.1 GCA_905192625.1 uncultured Clostridium sp.
TTCTGATTTGCAAACGGTCGAACAGCTGGCTGAGCGGAATGCTGCGGCGAATTATGTAATTGTACGTAATACGGCAATTAATAAGTTACGAGATTTAAAAAGACATGAAGACAAATTATATTCTGACGATGTTTCGGACATTGCAAATGCAGTAACAGATCATAATCAGAACATTGAAAATCAAATGGTTCGCAAAGAAAATGTGAAGAAGTTAAATGGAATCATTGCTAGCTTACCAGAAAGAGATAGAGAACTTGTAATTCGTAAGTATTTCTATTTGCAATCTTCTAAAATCATTGCAAAAGCAATGAATATGACAGTAACAGCGGTGGATTCTAGGCTATCACGTCTTAGGACTAAGGTTAAAAATGTATTTGATGAAATGGAGTACCAAGAAAGGGGGAAACGAAGTGATCGATAGTGTATTAATAGATTTAATGAGTGATATTGATGTATCACTGTTAGATAATAATTTTTTAGAAGAAGATTTAATGCAACAGCAAAATACCTTTACTGCATATGTGAAACGGCGGATGAATTTTAATAAGAGAGAGAAATTTGAAATTTCAGACTCACTTAGGTCCGCGATAATGGAACAAAATGAACGAAATGAAATGCCAGAAATTCGAGAAAAAATAGAGATAAAAGTTGAAAAAGTGAAAAATAAATTTAGATTTATGATACAGGTTGTATCATGGATAGCCGCTACGGTGGTACTTTTAATAAGTGTAATATTAATATTAATTAAAAGAAAGAGCACTGCAAAATTACTACGTAAAAAAATACAGGCTACCTGGTAATTTGTTGCATGAAATTATATAAAAAGGAGAACACAACATGTTAGAAAAAATGAAATCAATTATCGCAGAACAATTAAATGTAGGAGAGGAAACAATCACGTTAACAGCATCATTGAAAGATGATTTAGGTGCGGATTCTTTAGATTTATTCGAATTAGTAATGGCACTTGAAGAAGAATTTGAAACTGAAATACCAACAGAAGATTTAACAAACATTGATACGGTAGAAGATATCGTTAATTATTTAAAATCAAAAGGGATTGAAGAATAATAAATATACTTACAGAAAAAAAGGGAGTGTTCTAAGAGCAATGAGTATGCGTAATTGCATCATGCTTTTAGGAGACTCTCTTATTTAAAAGAGATTGCGTTAGTTTTCTTTCATAACGATAGAAAGGGCTGCTAATATACTAAATGAATTATGCGTTTATGTTTACAGGCAGTAATGAATGGGTATAAAGATGAGTAAGATTGCGTTTATATTCCCTGGACAGGGTTCACAATACGTTGGAATGGGAAAGGATTTTTATGAAAGCTTCCCTGAAAGTAGAGAAGTTTATGAGAATGCTAGTAAATTACTAAATCTTGATATGGTTAAACTTTGTCACGAACCAAATGAAGAAATTAATATTACTGAATTTACACAAGCTGCAATGATAACTACCATTGGAGCGATGCTAGCACATATTAAAACATTAGGAGTTGTTCCAGATATGTGTGCAGGATTAAGTCTGGGTGAATATGCAGCACTAGTGGCTAGTGAAGTATTAAGTTTAAATGATGCAATTTCCTTGGTCCGTAAAAGAGGAATCTTAATGCAAGAGGCAGTACCGAATGGTAGAGGTGCAATGGCAGCTGTATTATCCTTAGCGGAAGAAACTGTACTTGATATTTGTAATCAAACAGAAGGAATCGTTGGAATAGCAAATTATAATTGCCCTGGTCAGCTTGTAATATCGGGTGAGAAAGAGGCCGTAGAGAAGGCAAGCGAGGATTTATTAAAAGCAGGAGCAAAAAGAGTGTTGCCACTAAACGTGAGTGGACCATTTCATTCTCCACTCTTAAAAGAGGCCGGCGATCAATTATATGAGGAATTAAAAGGGATTACTGTAAGGGAACCTAAAATACCATATATCGCGAATACAACAGCGGCGGTTGTATCAAGGGAAGAAGGAATTAAAGAGCTCTTAGCAAAACAAGTATCATCATCGGTACGTTGGCAGCAGAGCATTGAACAAATGATCACAGAGGGTGTAGATACTTTTATTGAAATAGGGCCAGGAAAAACCCTTTCTTCTTTTGTTAAAAAAATTGATAAATCAAAACAAGTAATAAATATCGAAACAGTAGCAGATTTAGAGAAACTAAAGAGTCTTTTATAAAAGTAATCGTAAAATAGTTCGGATTTTTGTAAGAAACAGAAGGGGTAAGTGTGATAGAAATGTTAAAAGATAAAGTTGCAATAGTAACTGGTGCAAGTAGAGGAATCGGTAGAGAAATTGCGATTACACTAGCAAGATACGGAGCAAAAGTAATTGTAAACTATTGTGGTTCAAAGGAAAAAGCAGAAGAAGTAGTTGCTCTTATAAAAAGTGAAGGTGGCGTTGCAACCGCGTATCAAGGGGATGTAGCTGATTCTGAAGCAATGAAGCAGATGTTTGCAGATGTGTTACAGGAATATAAAAGCATAGATATCCTTGTTAATAATGCTGGTATTACAAGAGATAATTTAATACTTAAAATGTCGGATGATGAGTTTAATGCAGTTATTGATACAAATCTTAAGGGCGTTTACTACTGCTTAAAGCAAGTAAGTAGGATTATGTTAAAGCAAAAGAGTGGACGAATCATTAATATTTCATCTATAGCTGGAGTAATTGGGAATGCTGGACAAATCAATTATTCAGCATCCAAAGCTGGCGTTATTGGTATGACAAAAGCTTTAGCAAGAGAATTAGGTTCCAGAGGAATAACAGTCAATGCAGTTGCACCTGGATTCATTAAAACGGATATGACAGATAAATTACCAGATGCAATTAAGGATACTTATGTGAATCAGATTCCATTGAAAAGATTTGGTGAAGTCTCTGATATCGCAGAAACCGTAGCATTTTTAGCATCGGATAAGGCAGCGTATATTACTGGTCAGACAATTAGCGTAGATGGCGGAATGCAAATGTAGTTAATTATGGAGGAAAATATGAAACGAGTTGTAGTAACTGGAATGGGTATAATTTCAGCACTTGGTCATGATATCGATACTTTTTGGAATAACGTTAAAAAAGGAAAAGTTGCAATTGATGATATAGCACGTTTTGATACAACGGATTATAAAGTGAAATTAGCAGCGGAAATAAAGGAATTTGATCCGGCACAGTTTATGGATGTGAAAGCAGCAAAACGTATGGAGCTTTTTTGTCAGTATGCAGTGGCAGCAGCAGGACAAGCAATTAAGAATGCGAATTTAGATCTTGAAACAGAAGATGTTACAAGAATTGGCGTATCCATCGGTTCAGGTATTGGAAGTTTACAAGCCATAGAAAGAGAACATGAAAAGTTGTTAGAGAAGGGGCCAAAACGAATTAACCCATTGTTGGTTCCATTAATGATTGCCAATATGGCAGCGGGTAATGTATCAATTGCTTATGGATTAAAGGGAAAGAGCACAAATATAGTAACGGCTTGTGCAACTGGTACACACTCCATAGGAGATGCAATGCGTTATATTCAATGTAACGAGGCAGATGTAATGCTAGCTGGTGGTACAGAATCAGCAATTACACCGTTATCGATTGCAGGATTTAGTGCCTTGACTGCACTATCACAGGCTACCGACAAGACAAGAGCTTCGATTCCATTTGATAAAGAGAGAAGTGGATTTGTTATGGGTGAAGGGGCTGGTGTCGTTGTCCTTGAATCCTATGAACATGCCATTGCTAGAGGAGCTACTATTTTAGCTGAAATCGTTGGATATGGTGCAACAAGCGATGCATACCACATAACTTCCCCTTGCGAAGATGGAGATGGTGCAGCTCGTGCAATGCAGTTTGCAATCAAAGAAGCAGGAATACAGCCAGAAGATGTTGATTATATCAATGCTCATGGAACAAGTACACATCACAATGACTTGGGAGAAACACTTGCAATAAAGAAAGCTTTTGGTGAGCATGCCTATAATTTAAGTATTAACTCTACAAAATCTATGATTGGTCATTTGCTTGGCGCTGCAGGCGCAGTGGAATTCATTGTTTTAGTGAAAAGTGTAATGGAGAATTTTATTCATGCAACCGCTGGATATCAAGTTGTTGATGAAGAACTTGATTTGGATTATTCAAAAGAGGCTAGAACGGATAAAGTTATTACGTATGCTATCAGTAACTCGTTAGGTTTTGGTGGGCATAATGCTAGTCTTTTAATCAAGAAAGCAGAATAAAATGCCGCTGCTGCGGAGAATGGAAGGAATTATGGAAATAAAAGATATACTTACATTAATTGATGCTGTCTCAAAATCTAGACTTAGTTCTTTTACATTGGAAGAAGGAGACACAAAATTAAGTTTTGAAGCAAAATGTGAAGGTACCGTTACTGTTGTTCAAAGTCATGAGAGCCCTCTTGTGAACAAATCAACTGCTGTTGAAGATACCGTTTCAGACGAGAATAGCCTTGTGATTACATCTCCGATGGTAGGAACATTTTATGCATCCGGTGTAGAAAACGGAGAGCCTTTGGTTTCCGTAGGGGATACAATAAAAAAAGGTCAAGTGGTAGGGATTGTAGAAGCAATGAAACTTATGAACGAGATTGAATCGCCATATGATGGAATTGTAGAAGCAATATGTGTTAAAAACAAGGCAATGGTTGGCTTTGGAGATGTTCTTATTAAAGTCCGCCCATTATCATAACAAAGGAGAAAAAGATATGTTAACTAGTAAAGATATTATGAAAATTATTCCTCACCGTAGCCCATTTTTATTAATAGATAGAATCGATGAATTAGTACCAGGGGTGCGTGCGATAGGAAAGAAATGTGTTAGTTATAATGAGCCTTTTTTTGCTGGACACTTTCCTGAAGAACCAGTCATGCCAGGAGTATTGATTATTGAAGCATTAGCTCAAGTGGGTGCAGTTATTTGTTTGTCTGTAAAAGAAAATATAGGAAAAACAGCATATTTTGGAGCTATTAATAAAGCAAGATTTCGCAATAAAGTTGTCCCAGGAGATGTAATAACCTTAGAAGTAGAATTAATCAAAAATAAAGGTAATGTAGGTGTCGCTACTGCAAAGGCATATGAAGAGGAT
>CAJJLI010000214.1 GCA_905192625.1 uncultured Clostridium sp.
CCGTGTCATGTATTTGTGGTTATTTACATTTTACACGAGATCTCCAATATGAGTCTTTTTATTTGTCGCAATACATTTTACAATTCATCTTAAAAAAAAAGAATTAGCAAACAAAGTACTGATAAATGTAAGGAGTTTTATTGAAAACGAGTTGGATGATGAATAGCAAAAATCAGTATACTATTCTTACAGGATTATTTATATTTCAATACAAGTAAACCGAGCTAATCAAGTAGATAAAAGAATAGAATTTATTTCTACTTATGGTATTGATATAAAATATGTAAATTTTGGGGAGAGAACTTATGCGAAGTCTTATAGAGGAAAAGGGTATTAGAAATCTTTATCATTTTACTAATGTTGATAATCTAAATAGTATATATACGAATGGGCTTGTTCCACGTTCAGAGTTAACTAACAGGGGGATTTCTTTTAATTATAATGATGAGTATAGACGTGATGGATTCCCCAATTCAGTATCAATGTCTATAGAGTTCCCTAATTATAGGATGTTTTATAGTTTAAGGTGTAAGCACCCAGATTATAATTGGGCAGTATTGAAAATAGATCCAGATGTTTTGGTTGAATTTTGCTGTGCATATTCTTGGACTAACGCTGCTGATGCAGCTAGCTGCAGTATTCCTATTGAAGAAAGAACTGGCGAAGAAGCTTTTCTTGAATTATTTCAAGATAGAAATGGGTATCCAAGACGTGAAAGTTTAAATATACCCGAATCTTATCCTACAAATCCTCAAGCAGAAGTTTTAGTGTTTGATACTATTCCTTGTGGATATATTAATGCTGTAATTTTTGATAAGGAGATACTAACTGAAAAATATAGAAAACTATTGCCGGATACTTTTTCATTTAGTACTGATAGCAGTATCTTCAAATGGCGTAAAGATTATAGTAGTTGGCAGTGTGAGGCGTGTTTAAATGGCAATTAGACCTGTTTACATGGTGTCTTTTGATAAACTCTTTTTTAAAAAAGAAGACATACAGTTTAAGTATTTTAATGGGTTTTCTGTTAAACAAAAACAAAAAAGCATAGATAGTCTTCATGAGGCGTACTTAAAAAGATTTAATGCGCATAAAATTTTAGAGATTTCAAGCAAATCTGATAATGAACTAGGGATAAAACTTAGTGCTTTTAATTTAAAAATAATAACTAATAAAGGAAAAGCGATTTCTGTAGAATCAGCATTTCAGGCTAGTAAAGTATTTGAGAATGGTGGCCCATATACTGATTTGTTATATGTGGACTCTAGAATATCAAAGAAAGATCAACGTATAAGAAATAGTGGGAGTATAGTAGGATTTAAATTTGATGGTAGAGATTTTGAAACAGAACCTAAAACCTTCTTTTATAATTGGCTATATATAAATACATTGAATTTGTACAAAGACTTAGGTGATAAATTAATGGAATTTGATGCTTTTACAGATATTGAATTTAATCCTAAAAAATCATTGAATTGTCAAGCGGAAGCAGCGGCAATATATGTTTCTCTTAGAAGACAAAATTTGCTTGATGAAGCTTTGAAAGATAAGGATAGTTTTAAAAAAGTTGTATATCAATTAGATAATTCTAAAGTTGAACAGTCTAGTCTTTTTTCAGATATGGATTAAAGTAGCCTAGAATGTTGATATAATATTTTGATTTTATTTAACAAAAATCTTTTGTCATAGTAAAGATTTTGACATTAAGAATTTTTATAGTGGGATGATATTTTATATTATCTCACTATTTTTAATAGTGGATAAATAGAATAACATTAGATATATTTATTATTTTGCTTACAGTTTTTAGAATATATGAATATAACAAAATCTTTTGGCGAGTATCCAAAATATTCTCTCCATGATGCAAGGGTACAGAAAATAGAATATGCAGATGATAATTTGATCCTTACATTTGATTACATTTTTTCTTACGAAAACGGTATTGAACAGACTCATAAGGCTCAAGTTGTATTTGAGACGTGCGATATTGATTTTTTTGAAATTCTCGTCTTTAATAATACAATTCTAGATACTTTCACAGGTAAAAGAATTGAGTTACCTCAGTATCAACAGGATTATAGTGAAAGTGAATTTGAGGTCATTACGGAGACCTATAATTGGGGACACGCTGTATTCCAGGGTTGGTTATGGACCGAAGGGAATCCCGTACATTGTATAATGAACATATACTTTAAAGGTGATATGGTATATGTAGTTGAATGAGGCCCGAAATGAGTAATTTAAATTTTACTATTTGCTGTACAGTTACTTTCTTCAGCAAGAAAAGAAGAACTCCACCTAATTTAAATAATGGAATGTACTATCCTCATTTTGTTATAAAAGGTACTGAGTCTTGGTATAAATCTTATGGTAGTAAAGATGTCATCTTTGATAAACAAATATGAGGTAATATGTTGTTAGTTTTTGAAATTGTAAATTATTTTGTTCTAAAAGCAGGTACGGAGTTCTTTATTATGGAAGGTGTTAATTCTGTAAGGACGTAAGAATATGAAAACTTTAAAAGAATTTTTAGATAGCCCTATATATTTAGATATTATAGAGGAATTAGGACCTGATAACTTTAATAAAGAACTACAAAGTATAGAAATTCAAGAACTAAGAAATCGATTGAATCAAAGGCAATTCTTATTAGAAGGGTTTAATTGCAAGTTATATTCTGAGAAAGAGTTAGTGCAGTTTTTCGAGCAATTAATAGAATATAATCGTAAAGAACTGATTCTTTGGAGTAAAGCCTTTTGGCAATACAGTGATGAAACTTGGGAAGAATATTCTGATGGTGAATTTCCAAAAGGCGAGGAATTAGATATAGAAGATAAATCAACTATACTTGAGATAGGAAAATATTCTATAACGAGTATTGCTATGTATATGATTGAATTTGATATTTTGAAAAATCATACAGAAATATTAGGAGATTACTATAAACGAATGCATCTTCCTGGTGCAGTGAAATACGCACGAGAAATTAAAGGGCTTTATAAAAGTCTTTTTGGTTAAAATATATAATGTAGTTTTATAAGATAAGAAAATTTTTAAAAAGGTTCTAGATTGATTAGATAATCTTAACATAGAGCAATTTAGTTTTTTATCGGATATACTTTAAAGGTGATATAATATATGTAGTTGAATGAGGCCCGAAATGAGTAATTTAGATTTTACTATTGGTTGTACAGTTACTTTCTTCAGCAAGAAAAGAAGAACTCCACCGAATTTAAATAATGGATTGTACTATCCTTATTTCGTTATAAAAGGTACTGAGGAATATCTTGGTATCAACTTTATTGATGGTGAAGATGTCATCTTTGATAAACAAATAGGAGCTAATGCGTTGCCAGTTTATGAAGCTGTAGATTATTCTGCTCTACAAGCAGGTACTGAGTTCCTTATTATGGAAGGTGGCAATATTGTTGGTGAAGGGATTGTAAAAGAAATCTTTCAACATAAACCGTATGGGAGTAAATAGCTATGGGTTATAAAAATGTATGTATCAATTGTAGGATCTCCTTGTCGGAGGGCACAAACTACGAGTTGTTCAATAAAAACAAAATTTGTCCTACATGCAAAGGTAAGATGTACTTTGTGAACGAGAAGTTCAAGGATCCTAAAAAAACTAATGACAAAGAATGGAAGATTATCGAGTATTTGTTGTTAAGTGGATATGATTTCCGTAATCCTTATTGTGGACATGAGCAATGTATTTATTTTGAGTTCCCTAAGAATCTGCAAGAGGCAGAAGAGTTTATCCGAAAAATGAGGAATTTAGACTAAGTCAGGAGGTTTCGTATGGCACCGCAAGTTACAGATTTTTCGTTCTGGAATGAAATGTGGAAACAAAGTTATTATGATCGTGAGAAAGGGATTCGGGCGAATCCATTATTAGAGTATTGGGACAAGCGGGCTAATGATTTTTCTCTTATGCGTAAAAGCAATGACTACGACTTTGGACGGAAAGTGTATGCAGCTTTAAGTAGTGTCTTAACACCTGATTCTAGTATGTTAGACATAGGTGCTGGTCCAGGTTCTTTCACAATTCCTTTTGCTCAACATATTAAATCTGTTACTGCTATTGAGCCGTCAAAGGGCATGGTGGCAGTCCTTAAAGAAAATGCCAAAGAAGTAAACGTTGAGAACATTAACATCATTGAAGAATTGGTGCAGGACTTACCCCAAGATGGCTCTCCAGATTTTCAATTTGATCTGGTAACCATATCTCTTGTGCTTTGGATGTTCCCTGATGTGTGGCCTCGTATTTTACAAATGGAACAATATTCTAAAGGCTATTGTGCAATCGTAGCTGGCATTCCCGATTGGAAGAATCCTCGGGAAGCTAGTAAATCTGATGCACAGGAGTTTCAAATTCTCTATAATATGTTACTTTCACAAGGGCGCTCACCTAATGTAAGCATCATTGATTATAGATGTGAACGTACTGTAGAAGATGAAATCGAGTGCCGAAAGATCATATACGAACAGTACTATGGAGACTTAACGCCAGCAGCAGAGGAACAAATCAAAAAAGAAATCATAGCCAAATCTAAGGACAATAAATGTTTGATTTCCTCTCGCTCTGCTATAATCTGGTGGAATCCTAAGGAAGTTGTATCACACACCCACCTAGGATATAGTTGGTAAATGGATTAGAAAAGGCAGTGGCATGATTAATATCGTTAAGGGCGATAGGACGATTACCTATACCGAAGAGAAAAACTTTACACCTCAGCAGGTAGCAGAATTGTTTCTGTCCGTCCGTTGGGTGGTGGGTAAATATTCTGATCGATTACACAAGGCGCTCATGAATTCATCGCGCGTGATTTCTGCTTGGGACGGTAATCGTTTAGTAGGGCTCATTCGAGTCATGGATGATAGCGAGCTTGTGTGCTTCATAAATTATGTGCTGGTTCATCCTGATTATCAAGGTCAAGGTATTGCAGGCCATTTATTAGAAATGGTGAAAGATGCTTACAAGTCGTATTTGTACATTAATGTTATGATTGGCGACAGCAAGAATGCGACCTTTTACGAGAAACATGGATTTAAGGTAAAAGAGAATTCTTTACCAATGCAGTATCGCAAT
>CAJJLI010000215.1 GCA_905192625.1 uncultured Clostridium sp.
ACTTCGCTATCAGGGATAGGCTCCTTATATATCAGGGTGCTTCGGGGATGTCCCTCATCGTGTAAGGAGATAATAATTAGTACTAGTTCATTAATTGATTCTTTGGTATGCTCGACAATAAATGGTTTTTTTATAATTCTTCCATATGGTTCTAAAATACATACTGTACTTTTATCTTTTGAAATATCAATACCTACACTAATCATATTTATACCTTCCTTTCCCATCTAATCTTATTACTATTCATATTTGCTCGTGACACGAAAGACAATTAATGTTTTCAACCTGCTTAATCGAATATTTATAATAAGTAGATGGCTGACACTTTATCATACGGATGTAAAAATCCACTGTTGGGGACGCCAACCATTAAGGTCTACTAATTATAACAAAAATAAGAGTAAGAATTATAGCTAATGAGACTATAATCTTACTCTTATACTGTACAAAATGTTGGGGTGCAAACTCCAACATTTTATTTTACAATAAAAAAAGGCCTCCTCGTGCCAGTCTAGCCAACAAATCACAAGGTGGTTGCAATAATGCATAATTATTGTATCAATAAATTATTAGATTTAAAAGGGGTAAAAGTAAAAAATATCACTCATGCTGATACTTTTATTAAAATTTATCTCGAAACTAATCCTTCTGAACATATTTGTCCTAATTGTGGTAAACAAACAAAACGTGTTCATGACTACCGAGAACAAAAAATAAAGGATTTACCTTTTCAACTTAAGGACTGTTTACTTGTTCTTAGAAAACGACGATATGTCTGCACCTGTGGAAAACGATTCTATGAAAAATATTCTTTTATAGCAAGGTACCAACAACGCACAACTCGTCTTACACGTTTGATTGCTCATATGCTTCGTGAACTTGTAAGCATGAAATCAATCGCAAAGCTCACTAATGTATCGCCCTCAACGGTTGCTAGAATTCTCGATACACTTAGTTATTCCTGTCCGAAGCTTAAAAATTCCATTTCTATTGATGAATTCAAAGGCGACACAGATGCAGGAAAGTATCAATGTATTATAGTAAATCCAAACTTACCGTCTGTTATGGATATTCTACCCGATCGTTCGCAGGCTCACTTATCCTCTTACTTCTCAGAACTAAATCGTGCAGAAAGACATCGAGTAAAATTCTTTGTTTGCGATATGTGGCAGCCTTATGTAGACTTAGCTAAAATTTATTTTCCCAATGCTGCCATTATTATTGATAAATATCATTTTATTCGCCAAGTAACTTGGGCCATTGAAAAGGTACGCAAACGTCTACAAAAGACAATGCCTGTAACATTAAGAAAATACTATAAACGTAGTCGAAAGTTGATTCTTACACGATATCACAAGCTCAACGAAGATAAGAAGCACGCATGTAATCTAATGTTACAATACAATGATGATCTTCGCTTAGCTCATAAATTAAAAGAATGGTTTTATGCGATATGCCAAAACAAGAAATACTCAGAACAAAGAAAGCAATTCTTTGAATGGATTAAATGGGCTGAAACATCCGGCTTAGAGGAGTTTGAGAAATGTGCATCTACCTATCGTAACTGGTCAGAAGGAATCTTAAATGCATTTAAATACGGACTAACGAATGGTCCTACAGAAGGGTATAATAACAAAATCAAAGTCTTGAAACGAGTATCATTTGGTATGAAAAACTACCCACGTTTCAGAACCAGAATATTGCATAGTATGAATTAAATAAAGCTAGACTGGCACGAGGTTTATTTACCATGCCCAAAAACAGACATTATAGAGAATAAATAAAAACAGCTCTGATCCTAGTAAAGAAGCGGGTTCCACAAGAGCCCGCCCCAACACTTGACACAGAGCCAAAATAATATACTAAATTTTGCAATGGTATTTTTCCTTTAGAATTGATATATTGGAGTTTACGGCATTCTTTTATAACTCATACGGAGTCACCTGATAAACATAATAATTCAACCAATTACTATAAAGCGTATTCGCATGCGCTCTCCATATCAAACTCGGACGATTCTTAGCATCCTCAAGTGGATAATAGTTCTTTGGAAGTTCCATTGGAATTCCCTTCTCCACATCCCTTTTATACTCCTTATCAAGGGTCACTCGGTCATATTCTGGATGTCCCATGACAAAAATCTGGCTTCCGTCTTCATTGATTACGATAAACACACCAGCCTCTTCTGACTCAGCCAAAATTCTTAATTCTTTATGCGCAAGTATCTCTTCCCTTAAAACTTCCGTATTTCTGGAATGCGGTGCATAAAAAACATCATCAAAACCACGTACCAATGGTTCTTTACGCTGCATAACAGTATGTTCGTATATTCCAAAACGCTTCTTTGTTAGTGGATATTTCTTAATACCATAATGATAATAAAGTCCTGCCTGTGCACCCCAACAGATGTGGAAGGTAGATGTAACGTTTTTCTTTGACCATGCCATGATTTTCGTTAACTCTTCCCAGTAATCTACTTCTTCAAATTCCATTTGTTCCACCGGTGCACCAGTAATGATAAGACCATCGAATTTGGCATCTTTAATATCATCAAATGTTAAATAAAATTTTTCCAAATGGCTTGTTGCTGTATTCTTACCAACATAAGACCCAGTAGTTAAAAAGGCTTCGAAGTAATTGCACTTCAGTATCTTGCTTTAACGGCATTAAATTTAATATAGCAATATTCAGTGGACGAATATCCTGAGTCATCGCACGATTCTCATCCATCATAAATATATTCTCGTCTTCTAATATTCTTTTAGCAGGTAAATCACTTTGTACTTTAATCGGCATAATACATCTTCCTTTCTATGTAACCCTTTTATGAAATATACACTTATATGATAAGTTTATTCCTATGTAAGGCAATAGTCAGATTACTTTTCAACTTTCAATTACCATAAAGTTCTCAGTATATCTTGTTTCACTATTGCCATAAAATCTTAGTATTTAATATTTTAACATTCGCGTAAAGCCCTTCGTCTATTCCGTTTGAACAATACCCATGAAATCTTAGTATATCTTTTGATAGAATTGTAAATGCCTGAATATATCTCCTCTTAACAAATGCCTAATTACCAACTACTATATTCACAACATTCCTACGCAAGCATAGCTAAGAAATCATCCTCTGTAAGAATCGGTATCCCTAATTCCTTCGCTTTCTTATTCTTTGAAGAACTCGACATATTGTCATTATTAATCAAATAATTCGTCTTAGCAGTAACAGAACCCGTCACCTTACCACCGTTTTGCTCAATTACTTCCTTAAGTTCATTACGATTCGCAAATTTCTCAACCGAACCAGTAATAACAAAGGTAAGACCATCCAGACGATTCGATGCTTCCGTTGCTTCATTGCCTTCGATTTCAATTTCTTCTAATAAATCATCCACGATTTTATTATTTTCCTCTTTATTAAAGAAATCCATAAAGGTTTGAGCAGTCACACCGCCGATTCCATCGATTTCAACGAGCTCATCCATAGTTGCATTACGTATTTTATCAAAATCATTTTTAAAATGTTTACAGATTAATTTTGCAGTTGAAATACCGATATTTATAATTCCAAGACTAAATATAAACTTCGGTAACGTCGTCTTTCTAGCTCTTTCTATGGAAGCCACTAAGTTATTATAAGACTTCTGGCCAAAGCCCTCCATCGTAACAATCTCTTCTTTATATTTTTCCACATGAAATAAATCAGCAAGTTCGCGGATCATCTTCTTTGCGATTAGTTTTTCAATGGTTGCCTCAGAAAGTCCTTCGATGTTCATGGCATCGCGGCCAACAAAATGGGTAAATGACTTGATTCGTTTTGCTAAACAATCATCATTGATACAATACAACGACTTCACGTCATTTTCTTGTTTTATCTTAGTCACTCCACCACAAACCGGGCATGTCTCTGGGATTTCTACATTTCCACTTCTGGTTAAGTTCTCAGCAATTTGTGGAATTATCATATTTGCTTTGAACACTTGAACCGTATCGCCAAGCCCAATCTGTAAGTTCTCCATAATACTAATATTATGAAGGCTAGCACGACTCACTGTCGTTCCTTCTAAGTCCACTGGTTCAAAGATTGCCACTGGATTAATTAACCCTGTTCTTGACGCACTCCATTCAATTTGAAGCATTTTCGTTTCTTTGATTTCGTCTTTCCATTTAAATGCAATTGCATTTCTAGGGAATTTCGAGGTTCTTCCAAGAGAATCTCCATATGCGATGTTATTATATAAAAGCACCAAACCATCGGATGGGAAATCATTTGTAACAATCTTTTCAGAAAAATATTTTACCGCATCGGCTACCGTATCCGCTGTTACCAAACGTTCTTCAACAACGTCAAAACCTAAAGAAGCCAGCCAATCAAACTGCTCTTTTTTGGTAGTAAATTGATTCATATCATCTATTTTAATAAGCGCAAATGCAAAGAAATGTACATTTCTCTTTGCAGTTATCTCGTTGTTTAACTGTCTTACCGAGCCACTGCATAGATTTCTAGGATTTTTATATTTTGCAGAAACATCTTCGATTAAAGCATTCATTCTCTCAAAATCGGAGTACTTAATCACTGCCTCACCACGAATGACCAATTCACCTTGATAAGAAATGCTAAGTGGAATGTTTTTAAACATCTTCGCATTGTTTGTGATAACTTCACCAACTTCACCATTTCCTCTGGTTACCGCTTTTACTAACTTTCCACCTTGATACGTTAAAATAACGGTTAATCCATCCATTTTCCAAGAAAGTAAGCCTTCTTGACTACCTAACCACTCTTTTAATGTTTCTACATCTTTTGTTTTATCGAGGGAAAGCATCGGTGTATCGTGTCGCTCTTTTGGAAGTTCACTAAGGATTTCATAGCCAGCGTGCATCGTTGGACTACCAGCAAGTACGAATCCAGTTTCTTCTTCCAGTGCTTTTAATTCATCATAGAGTTTATCATATTCGAAATTGCTCATGATTTCACGATCTTCTTGCTCATAAACTCTAGCAGCTTTATCAAGTAGTTTAGTTAGCTCTTTGATTCTTTCCTTTTTTGTTTCCATAGTTACTTTCTTTTTTTCTTCCTTTGTTAAACTT
>CAJJLI010000216.1 GCA_905192625.1 uncultured Clostridium sp.
TTATCGTTGTCAGCGGATCAATTCTTCTTTTGCTATTCTTATTGAAACATTTTGATACTTACTAATTGTCACAACAGTCTTTGCGCTGTTGGTGGAACAATTAATGAAGATGATCATATGTTTGGTTTGTCTTGTGCAAAAAAATATGGTGGAATTTACGTACCACCACATCAAGCAGTTATTCACCAGTACGCACGTGAAATTCTCGCAGCAGGTGGAAAAATGGTTCTTGGTTCTGACAGTCATACACGCTATGGTGCACTTGGTACAATGGCGATGGGCGAAGGTGGTCCAGAACTTGTAAAACAATTATTAAACAAGACTTATGACATTAAGATGCCAAAGGTTGTTGGTGTATACTTAACGGGAAAACCTAGAAAAGGGGTAGGTCCACAAGATATTGCACTTGCAATTATAGGTGAAGTGTTTGCAAATGGTTATGTTAATAATAAAGTTATGGAATTTATCGGTGATGGTATCGATAACTTAAGTGTGGATTATCGTATTGGAATCGATGTAATGACAACTGAAACTACATGTCTTTCCTCAATTTGGAGAACAGATGATGCTGTGAAGGAGTTCTATGAAATACATCGTAGACCAGAAGATTATAAAGAGTTAAATCCAGGGGCTATCGCATATTATGATGGTATGATTTATGTTGATTTATCGGAAATCAAGCCTATGATTGCTATGCCATTCCACCCAAGTAATGTTTATACAATTGATGATTTAAATTCAAATCTTTATGATATTTTAGATGAAGTAGAGAAGAAAGCAGCAATAAGCTTAGATAATTCAAATATTAAATATACGCTGAAAGATAAAGTGCGCAATGGCAGATTATACATCGAACAAGGTGTTATCGCAGGATGTGCAGGCGGCGGATTTGAAAATATCTGTGATGCAACGGATATTTTAAATGGCAAGTTTATTGGTAATGACGAGTTTTCACTTAGTGTATATCCAGCAAGTCAGCCAGTATTCATGGAACTCGTGAAAAACGGTTCGGTTGCGAAGTTAATGCAAACTGGTGCTACGATTCGTACCGCATTTTGTGGTCCTTGTTTTGGAGCAGGAGATGTACCAGCAAACAATGGCTTAAGCATTCGTCATACAACTAGAAACTTCCCAAATCGAGAAGGTTCTAAGATTACCAGTGGACAAATTGCATCGGTAGCTTTAATGGATGCTCGTTCCATTGCAGCAACTGCGGCAAATAAAGGATATTTAACTTCTGCAGAAAATATTGATGTAGAGTTTAACAAACCGAAATATTTCTACGATTCCACTATTTATGACAATCGAGTTTATAATGGAGTTGGTAATCCAGATAAGGATGTTGAGATTAAGTTTGGACCTGGTATTGTTGATTGGCCTGCGATGACTGAATTAACCAATGATTTATTACTTAAAGTTGTATCCGTTATCCATGATCCAGTGACAACTACCGATGAATTAATTCCATCTGGTGAAACTTCTTCTTATCGTTCCAATCCACTAGGATTAGCAGAATTTACGCTATCTAGAAAAGATCCAGCATATGTTGGACGTGCAAAAGAAGTACAAAAAGCTGAAAAAGCTAGACTTATTGCAAACTCAGTGGATGATATTTACAAGGCGAATGAGGAAATAAAGCCAGTGGTAGAAAAAATACAAGAGTCTCTTACTGTAGACCTTATGAATACACAAATTGGTAGTGTAATCTATGCAGTGAAACCAGGTGATGGTTCCGCAAGAGAGCAAGCAGCAAGTTGTCAAAAAGTACTTGGTGGTTTTGCAAATATTGCAAGAGAGTATGCAACAAAAAGATATCGTTCCAATTTGATTAATTGGGGTATGTTACCATTTGTATTTGAAGATGAGATACCTTTTGAAAATGGCGAATATATCTTTGTAAAAGATATTAAAAAAGCAATTGAAGAGAATAAGTCTGAAGTAGAAGCTTATGTGGTATCGAATGAACTTAAAAAGTTTACATTACGCTTGAATGAACTTACAAAAGATGAACGCGAAATTATTTTACATGGTTGTTTGATTAATTTCTATAAACAAACTTTAAAATAAGCTTAAGATGAATCATTACAATTTAGAATGCTAAAATGAATACATGTTGTTTGGGCTGTCACAAAATAGTTATAATATCTAAGGGGAATTGTTTTTCTTAATTCGGGATTAGGAACATAACTCACATTTATTAAGACTATTTTGGACAGTCTTTTTACTTTATTGGACTTTACTCAATTATAAGAAACTTTAGAGAAGTTTTGTTGATTCTTCCATTTGAATGAATTATAATAGACAGCATGGAGAATTTTATGGTAAGTAATCAAGTAATTACTGGAGGAAAATAATTTGAAATTAAAAAATATTTTGATTAGTCGTATCGTGATTGCTGGAACCATTATTTTATTACAAATTTTTTGGTTTGTGACATTTTTTCTAAGACTTACAAAGTATTCTGTCTTCATTAATATCTTTTTTACCAGTTTAAGCGTAATTGCATTGTTATTCGTTATTAATAAAAGATATAATCCCGCAGTGAAATTGGCATGGTCAATTCTCATTCTATTATTTCCATTGTTTGGTGGATTGTTATATTTAATGCTTGGTACAAAAGAACCACTACGTAAAATGAGCAATACCATCGAAGAGTCAAAGAAAGGGATTAATTCTTTCGTGAAACAGGAAGAAAACATTCTTTTAGAGATCCAAGAGCAAGACAAACATGTATTTGGTCAAGTAAATTACATCTACAACCATTCAAAATCACCCATTTACAAAAATACAGAAACAAAGTATTATCGCAGTGGGGAGGAAAACTTTCCTGACATCCTAGAGGCACTAAAAAGTGCAAAGCATTTTATATTTTTAGAGTATTTTATAATTGCAAATGGTAGGATGTGGAATGAAGTTTTAGAAGTTTTGAAAGAAAAGGCAGCGAATGGTGTGGATGTACGTGTTATGTATGATGATGTGGGAAGTCTTACCACTTTACCATATAAGTATTACAAATACATTGAATCGTTCGGAATAAAATGTGAGGCCTTCAATCATTTTGTGCCGTTTTTTTCTGTTGTAATGAATAATCGTGATCATAGAAAAATACTTGTGATTGACGGACATACAGGTTTTACTGGTGGGATTAATTTAGCTGATGAATATATTAACGAGAAGAAACGTTTTGGTTACTGGAAAGATACCGGTATCATGTTAAAAGGCGAAGCGGTATGGAATCTTACAGCAATGTTCTTAACCATGTGGAATGCGGTAAGAAAAACAGATACGTCTTATGAAGCATTCATGCCTAAAGTTCATAACTCACAGGATTTTAATAGCAATGGGTATGTACAACCTTATGGTGATTCGCCTCTTGATGGTGAGACGGTAGGTGAAAATGTATATCTGAATATGATCAATCAAGCGGTTGACTATGTTTATATTTTTACGCCTTATTTAATCATTGACAATGAGATGATGGTTGCTTTATGTCTTGCTGCCAAAAGAGGTGTGGATGTACGAATCGTTACCCCAAACATTCCGGATAAGAAAATCGTGTTTTTATTAACACAATCATTTTATCCGCAATTAATCGACAATGGAGTGAAGATTTATCAATTTACGCCAGGTTTCTTGCATGCAAAATGTTTTGTATCGGACGATAAAGTTGCAACTGTTGGTACAATAAATATGGATTATCGAAGTTTGTATTTGCATTTTGAGTGTGGTGTATTCTTATATAATACAAACACAGTCATGGATGTTAAAAATGATATACTTCAAACGATTGAACAAAGTAGACGCATTGGAGAAGAAGATTTGAATCGTTCTTTTCTTAAACGCCTTGTTCAAGCGGTATTGATTTTATTTGCACCACTGTTATAAAGAAGAAGTCATAATGTATTTACCAAAACATTAAGAATAGTAATAAAAGAATGCAATCGCGATCTGCGGTGAAATGGAGGAAGTATGGCAACAATAATAGATGGAAAAAGAATATCAAATGAAGTGAAGGAAGATTTAAAAAAACAAGTTGAGGAATTAACTCAAAAAGGTGTTTCATTAACACTAGCAGTTGTATTGGTGGGTAATGATAAAGCATCTGCTGTTTACGTTGGTAATAAACAAAAAGCCTGCGATTATATCGGAATTAAATCACTTACGTTTGAAATGCCAGAAGAAACTACTGAAGAGGAACTTCTAAGCTTGGTAAATGAACTTAATATCCGTGAAGATGTAAATGGAATTTTAATTCAATTGCCATTACCAAAACAAATTGATGAAGATAAAGTTATTCGTGCAATCGATCCTAAAAAGGATGTTGATGGTTTTCATCCACAGAGTGTTGGAGCACTTAGCATTGGGCAGAAGGGGTATGTTTCATGTACACCGGCTGGTATCATCGAGTTATTAAAACGTTCTAATATTGAAATCGAAGGTAAGGAATGTGTTATAGTAGGACGAAGCAACATTGTCGGTAAACCAATGGCGATGTTAATGTTACGTGAAAATGCTACCGTTACCATTTGTCACTCAAAGACAAAAGACTTAAAAGAAGTAACAAAACGTGCAGACATATTAATTGTAGCTTTAGGAAAACCTCGTTTTATAACAAAAGAGTTTGTAAAAGAGGGTGCAGTTGTTATTGATGTTGGAATACATCGTGATGAGAATAATAAACTATGTGGAGATGTTGATTATCAAGATGTAGTAGATCAAACAAGTGCAATCACCCCAGTGCCAGGTGGTGTTGGACCTATGACGATTGCAATGTTAATGAAAAATTGCGTATCTAGTATAACATTATAGAATTTTTAGGCGATAACAGTATGAAAATCACTTATTTTAAATAAAAAGTAAGTAATAATTTGTATAGAAAGTAAGAAAAAAATTTTTTATATTTCAATTTTATAAAAAAACTGATACAATTGTTCTTAGTGTGTAAATCAAATGAAAAGATACACAAAAAAACATATTGTAATAAAGCAGTAAAGAAAGGCTTGGAAAAAGAATGAATATATTTTTTATCTCATTGGGATGCGATAAAAATCTTGTGGATAGTGAGGTTATGTTAGGACTCATTAGAGAAAAAGG
>CAJJLI010000217.1 GCA_905192625.1 uncultured Clostridium sp.
ACCATCAGCACGAGGATGCAAAGAGTTGCAGCCATAATTCCTCCCTAGAATCGGCAAAATATTGGGGCATATTTGCTAAAGATTGTTGAAGAGAAGATGAATGAAATCAATGGGAAATACATTTTTCTACACTCACAAGTAAGAGCAAAAGAATTTTATGAAAAGCAGGGATATTTGCCGTATGGAGCAATTGATTATGATGAAAATTGTCCTCATATTTGGATGTATAAAGAGATAAAACAGAGTAAAGAATGTTAATTTTTATTTTATAAAAAAAGAGGCGTTAACGAGACAAGTTCGTTAACGCTTTATTTAAGTTATTCTTTGTTCTTAGGTAATACTGATAGCACTAATTATATACTTTAACAATTCAAATTAAAGTCCTTTCAGTGTTTGCAAATTCATTGCTCCTTGTTGTCTGTTAATGTACAGCTTTTAAATAAGGATAAGGATCTACATTATTACCGTTAATCACTACACTAAAATGTAAATGTGGGCCAGTAGAAATACCAGTTGATCCAACCAAAGCGATTGTATCTCCTTGCATTACAGTTTGTCCAACAGAAACTAATATTTTAGAGCAATGTAAATATCTTGTTACAACACCATTACCATGGCTAACTTCAACATAATATCCTGCTGAATTGTTATAGGATACCTTTGTAACGGTACCGGATAACGCTGCAACTATGCTAGCTCCGTATGATCCACCAATATCTAAACCTTTGTGAAATGTACTAGCACCAGCGGTAGGAGCTTTGCGATAACCATAATATGTGTAAATATTATGATCGGATGGAAGAGGCCAAATCATATTATTGATGTTATACGAATTTTTTAAGGCAATTTCTTTTTCCTCTTCAATAGAAACCGCATAGTTAAACTCATAGTTAATATCTACATAATCTTTGGATACATAAGCATCGGATTGATTACCATAGGATACTTTAATCCATTCTTCACCCTCTGAAATAATTTCAAGTTCTTCTTCCATTGGTACTTGATCCAGAATACTATAATTAGTTCCAGGGCCACTTCGAATGTTTAAAGTTGTAGTAGTTGAAGTAGCAAACTTCTTAAAATTCTTATCTGCAATAGCAACGGCTTCTTTACCAGTACTTAAGTATTCGGATCTAACGTAACCACTTACAGTACCTGAGGATATTTTTGTCCATTCACCATCGTTTGATTCTATCGTAGCAACAGCGTTGCTATATAACTTACCAACTATTTCAGAATCTGTAGATGCTTCACTTCGTATATTAACATAATCATTTACATTGGATACTCCTAGATCCATAAATTGATAAGGGATATCATTCACCGCATGAAGTCTTACACCGTCTACATATACAGGCGTTGTAGCATTACTGATAGAAATACCTTTTTCAGATAAACGCTCGTCATAATATTGATTCATTATGAGAGACATTCCCCCGAGACTATTGTCCGTTAGGCATTTCTCAGCGGCTGTATCCCCTGCCTTTACAACCTTTGTTGAAGCACTAAATAAAAGAGCTACAAACAAGATAGCGGCAGTTCGAATTAAGCGCTTTCTAAGCACGAATATTCCTCCTTTAAAAGCTGAAATATTACAAAATTATTACATATCATCGAATGAATTATAACAAATGATATTAAAACTGTCAATCATATAGTTATAAAGAATATATTAAGGAGCTTAAACCTTGTTTTATTTCAAATATCCAAGTGTAAGAAAAACTAGATAATATCAGTAAATAAAGCTATATTTAACAGGAATGGATAGTGATAACACGACATCCATATATTACCAGTAAAATGTTACGAAAATGTTAAATATATTTATTGATTTTGAAACAAAGTTTTGCTATAATAACACACACCGAGTAGATTGATTGTTTAACAATAGCATGGAGGATGAATCAAATATGATAAAGAATTTTAAACATTGGAGAAAGGTAATTTACAGTGGAATTGGTGTTGTATGCGTTGTTGCCATAGCTATCGGAGTTAAAGTATCGAATAAAGAAAAGGCGACTTTAAATAATGATATTAATACGAACGAAATTTCAAATGTAGCATCATTTGATGCGGATATGGCTGAAAATGAGTTAAAGGCAATTTCAAGTGCAGGTGCTGAAGAAGCAGAAGCAGAACCTTTATTAATGGAAGAAGGATTTCCTAAAATTAATGCTCTTATCACTAAGTTTTTTAATGCAAAACTTGAAAGTAGTGAAAATGCGTTTGATGGTTTGGTAACGGATCCATCTGGTATTGATTACGAAAGGCTACATAGAAAAGTGGAGTATATTGTAAGTTATCAAAATATTAAGACTTATGTAGCAAAAGGTATCAACGAGGTTGATTATGTGGCATATGTAACTTATGATTTAGAGTTACCATCCATTCAAACTATGGCACCATCCATTGATGAAATTTATATTTCACTTGATGAAAATAACAAACCACTTGTATATTTAGGTAAGCTATCTGAGGAAACTCAAAATTTTGTAGATGATCTAAGAAATACAGAGGAAGTAAAAAGCTTAATCTCTGGTGTAACCGATGAATTAACTGCGGCAGTAAAGTCGGATAGTAATTTAAAAGATTTCTATGATAGCTTTGCTGGTGATAATTAATCGATTACCTTTATAAATAACATAGAATCAATCAGAAAATTTAATTTTTTATAACGATCGCTCCAAGGGTGTAAAGCAGAATGCTAAAGCCAATTGGAGCTTTTTTAATAATATAATAGTTTGAGTTTATAGATTTATACTTATTGCTGATATTATATTTGCTCTAATACATATGTAATCAGTCGCTTCCGAAAATGCATGTCAGTGCGTGAATGTACCTCTTTTTTTCCATAAGCATGAATGTAGAATATTAGAATTATAGGGACTTTAACTTAAATTTCAATATTATTTGAAGAATAACATTGCAAACTTAGCATTCACGATACATGAATAATTGCATTGCTAATAACAGAAAGTGAAAATGCAAACTGATAAAAGCTCGTATTTGTGAATAATTTACTATATATTAGCGATGAAAAAGTATCGATACAACTGTAAAAATATGGTATAGTTAATTATGTAAGAGGGAATGGTTAATGCCCCCTAGGGAAAGGGGGTGTTCCTATGTCAGATTATGAATTGATTTCTTTGATTCTTGTTATTCTAGGTATGATAACGTCATTCCTGTTAAGATACATAGATCGGACAAACGAAAAAAAATAACCGCCCCCCGCTAAGGTCTACGGTTATTTTAACTGTTTACTTTCAGTAAGGCGGGCGTGAAGCCACTCCCTCTTACCTATCACTATGTATATTACCATATAATCCCATTGTATGCAAGATAGCAAGAATAATTTACAATTAATTTTATATTTATGTTCCTTAACAATGGGGAGATTGGGATCGGATAATTGCGTTGCTATATATCATTTATTTTAAATATGAATGCTTTTGATGTTAAATACTCATCCAAGTTTTTAATGATTTCTCTATCCTCGTTTTCAAATATAGAAGCCGTTATGAAATTCATACATTCTAATATACCAGGGCTTTCTGAAGTTTCAGTCATTTTCTTAAAAAATTCCTTTAAAATCTTCAAAGTATGATGATAATCTTTACATTTATCAATCAAGCAACAAAGAAGTCAAATTCTAATAATTTTCCTTAAATTTCTTTGAAAATAAAAAAGTAATATGATATATTATATATGTAAATATTATCCATATCCTTGGTAAGACAGCATTAATTATTTAATTAAAGATGCAGTTGAGCAGTATCATGATTTTATCATTGCAGCGAAATTGTTGCTTCTTTATAAAAAGATGCGGGATTATTAGCAAGAGATTTGGGATCTACCATGGAAATACATATTGATAAAAAAACAAGATCCTAAATATAAAGAGTCGGAGGCAACTATATGAATATAGCATATGCTTATGTTATCAATAAACAACTTCATGATACGATACTTGGCAAAACACTTAAAAATGTTATTGCCAACCAAAATCCTCACACATTTGTATGGTTCGCAATGGAACCCAGCCAGGCTTCCCAATATAATCAAATAGCAGCCCCCGAGATTGCAAAATATATGATTAACAATGTAATCGAAAAGTGTGCTGTTTTTAATGGAGCTCAAAATTGCTTATATATCGGAGATCGTGTTTTAATGAGTGATATTACACCTCGTTTTTACAATGCTTTGGAAAGACCTCCAAAGAAACACCAACTATTACTTGAGTTTGAGGATGGTAGTATTCTAGCATATTCAGCCTCTTTAGGTGGGGTTATTAATTTATTTCGAATTGATCAAAATGGCTTACCAATGCGAGCCAACGTTAATTTTCCAATGATATTATCCAATGAATTTACTTACAAATTCTTTCACGACATAATTTTGAAAACAGACTTAAAATCCTTATCGGTCAAACAATTCTTAGCTACAAAAAATAGAATACCAGGAATTGATAATAATTTATTACAAGATATATTATGGGATGCACAAGTTAATCCAAAAAGTAAAATGAAAGTACTGAATGAGGAAGAGTATCACCGTATTTATAATTCAATTAAAACTGTTACTCGTGAAATTATCTCAGTTGGAGGCAAGGATACTGACAAAGATTTATTTGGGAATTATGGTGGATTTAAAACCAAAGTTAGTAAAAATACATATGAGAAACCATGCGCTCGATGTGGTACTAATATAATGAAAGAAGCCTATTTAGGTGGTGCCATATACTATTGTCCGCAATGTCAGAAGGTAAAAGCGTAAATAGTTTTGCAGAAATATCTTCCTATAGATAAATAACGCTTGTTGATGGAGGATAAATGAAAAAGATAAAATTGTATATGACTATCTTTTTAATATTTGCTGTAGTTTATGGATGCTCCAAATCAACTACAAAGCTAGATGAGGTAGATATGAGTACAGAATACGAAATCATGGTTCGAAATAATTTAGAGGATGATTATGTAGTTGTCACAGATGAAGTTATCAAATTCTCTTTAGAATTCTTTTTAATCCTTTGATTAAATGAGATAGGAGAGAAGGGTTTCCAAATTAATAT
>CAJJLI010000218.1 GCA_905192625.1 uncultured Clostridium sp.
TTAGTTTAACAAACCCAAGTAATTATTTCTATCCTGTTATTTCTTATTTAATAGCTGCTCATTGGATCAAAATCAAATTGAACCGCTATATTCTCAAAATGCTCTGATGTTTCAATGTAACCTTCTAGAAAATTTTTTAAAAGAACTAAACTATCATAAGATTCATACTTAAAATATATGACTCTTCGATAAATATCATTCGCCTTTGCCAAGCTAGCATCCGTTGGACCAATAATCGAAGTCTGAATATCACGACCTCGTTCCTCTTCGGATAACCCCAGCGCTGCTAAGTTTGCATCTAAATACATCTTAGCGACACCAGCAAATAAATCAGAAGCTCTTTTCACCCGTTCTTCTTCTTTTGATAATAACAAAGCTACAAGAATATGTGCTGCAGGTGGATATTTTAATAATTTTCGGTAACTCATCTCTTTCTCATAGAAAGTCATATAATCTTCTGTGGCCGCTGAAACAATACTATAGTGCTCTGGTTGATACGTTTGAATGACCACCTCTCCTGGTAATTCGCCTCTTCCTGCTCTACCAGCTGCTTGCGCTAATAGTTGAAAGGTACGTTCACTTGCACGATAATCTCCCGCATATAGCGACATATCGGCCGCCAGAATGCCAACTAAAGTCACTCCACTAAAATCATGCCCTTTTACGATCATTTGTGTACCTATTAAGATATCGGCTTCACCACTTGCAAATGTTGCCAATATTTCTTCATGGCTATTTTTTTGCCTTGTAGTATCTGCATCCATACGCAATATCCGAGCCGTTGGGAATTCCTTTTTTACCATTTCTTCTACTTTTTGCGTTCCTGTACCAAACGCTGCAATATATTTTGAACCACAAGATGGACAAAGTTTTGGCATAACTTCTTCATATCCACAATAATGGCATTTTAAACTACCATTATTATGTGATGTTAAAGAAATGTCACAATGTGGGCATTTTAAAACATGTCCACAACTACGGCACGAAACAAAACCTGCATAGCCTCTACGATTTATGAACAGCATCGTTTGTTGGCCTTTTATTAATCGATCCTCAATTAATTCTCTTAATAAATTGCTAAACATAGATTTGTTTTTATTTCTTAATTCTTCACGTAGGTCAATGATATGAACCATTGGAAGCTTGGCTTCTTTCGCTCTTTGATTTAATTGGAACAAACCAAACTCACCATTCATTGCCTTTGTATATGATTCAAGGGAAGGCGTCGCAGATCCAAGAATCACAGAAGCTCCCGATAATTCTGCACGCTTTATAGCCACTTCTCTTGCATGATATTTCGGTGGCATTTCACTTTTATAACTCGCTTCATGCTCTTCATCGATAATCACCAATCCAAGATTTTTAAATGGTGTAAACAGCGCAGATCGCGGTCCAATAATAATATCAACTTCACCGTTTTTTGCACGTAAACTTTGATCGTATCTCTCTCCTTGTGACAATCGTGAGTTTATAATAGAGATGCGTTCTCCAAATCTTGCATAAAATCGCATTACCGTCTGATAAGTAAGCGCAATTTCTGGGATCAACATAATTACCTGCTTACCAGAAGCGATGATTCCCTCGATGATATCTAAATAAACCTCTGTTTTTCCACTGCCTGTCTTACCATGAATCAAATACGTTTTTCGAATGCCTTCGTTATAATCCTTTAAAATAGTGTTTACGGCAGTTTGTTGTTCTTCATTCAATGAGATTGTTTTTTTACGGCTCGGATCAATAGAAATTGGATTCCGATACATTGTTTCTGATTGTAGCTTTATCGCCCCATCTTTTATCAAACTTTCAATTGTGGATCTTGATATATTTAGTTTTCCAATGACAAGCTCATAATCAATCTCTACTTTTTCAATGATTTCCTGTAATAAACGCGCTTTTGCTTTGTGGCTTTTTTTAAGAGCAGTCGCTAGTAATTGATGTGCTTCTTCTTTCGTTACCGCTAGGACAACCCTACGTTTCTCTATATGCTTCACACTTTTTTTTACTGGAATTACTGTTCTTAGTGCGTCATTCATGGTACCGCCAAATTGTTCCTTAATGTAATACGCAAGAGCGATTAATTGACTTTCAATCCGTATTCCCTTTTCTTCAATTGCTACAATTGGCTTAATAAATTGAACATTTATTTTTGGTTCATCCGATAACGATACAATATACCCTTTGATTGTTCGATTGCCTTTTCCAAAAGGAATAATAACAGGTGCACCTATCATTGCAACGGGTTTTAATTCCTCTGGAATACTATATTGATAAGTCTTATCCAAATGTTCACTTGAGATATCAACAATAATATCCGCATATTGCAATAACCTCACCACCTTTTCTTCCTAACGTAATATACATTATTAAACAATCTATGTTTTTACTTCGATATAATACAAACAATAGAAAGCACGCTTTACGAACTTTCTATTGTTATAAAATCAACTTCGTTATAAAAGTTAAATTAATACATAATAAATAAAGATTTAAATAGTCTATCTTACCATAATCCTACTAAAGACAGGCATTTAAATTACAGATTATATTACTTCTGAAATTTTTCTTTTATTTTACCTACAATTTCATCCAAATGCATTCCACGGGAACCTTTTAAGATGATACAATCTCCGTGATTTAATTCCGATAATAGATAATTCGCAGCGCTTTCATTCTCCGAAAAATTTATCGACTCTATTTTATCGTTTTTCTCATGAATTGCTTCATTAATATAATTTGCTTCTTTTCCAATGGTAACAACTAGGTCAACCGATGTTTTTGAAAGATACGTACCAACTCCATAATGACATTCTCGTGACATCTCACCCAACTCTAATATATCTGCAAACACTGCAATTCTTCGTTTAGCATCCGGTAATGCTAACAGTACATCCACTGCACTTTTCATTGAGTCCGGACTTGCGTTATACGTATCATCAACTAAAGTAATTCCTTGCAATCTTTCAATTTGACCACGCATGGAAATTGGACGATATAAAAATAGCCCCTCTTTCGCATCCTTTGGTGAAATACCATAGGTATATGCAACTGCTAATGCAACAACTGCATTTAATACATTATGTGTTCCTAAAACATTTAATATAATCTCTTCTTCTATCATTCTACCACGAGAATCTAAAAAACAGAAGTTAAAAAATGTCTGTTCTCCAATATTTTGAATGTTTTTTGCATAAAATTCAAAACCATCTTGCAGACCAAAGGCCTTTACATTGGCTGTTTCAAGGGCTTTCCTTGTTTCACTTGAAACTTTTATTTTTAATTGTTTTTGAGTAAAATCTGTACTGGATTTATTCTCTTTACAGGAATCATATACCTCTTTTAACAACTCGTCTTCGCCATTGACAAATAGCATCGCACCTTCATTAAACTCATTGATTATATTAAGTTTTGCTTCACGAATATTTTCTTTACTTCCAAGCTGTCCGATATGTGACACACCAATATTCGTAATCACTGCCAAATCAGGCTTTGCAACCTTTGCTAAACGCTCCATTTCACCTGGTAAACTCATGCCCATTTCAATGACAGCAATATCATGCTCACGTTCAATTTTTAACATCATTTGTGGTAATCCAACCTGACTATTCATATTACCACTTGTTTTTAATACATTATATTTGACAGATAAAGCAGCTGCAATCATTTCCTTTGTAGTCGTTTTACCAACGCTACCCGTAATGCCGATTATCGGTAAGGTAAATTGCTCTCGGTAATATGCCGCAAACTGTTGCAACGCATCAAGAGTGTGAGTTACTTTAATGTAAGTCATATCCTCGGTTTGCTCTTCAATATAATCTCGCATGGTAAACGTAACACGCATTCCATTCTTGTATGCATCCTGAATAAAATTGTGGGCGTCCACACGTTCCCCAATGATTGGTACAAATAATGTTGTTGTATTTCCTTCTTTGGAGTTTGTTGATACATTCGACACAAGTCGATTTCCATCTCCATGTAAAATACTTCCTCCAACAATTTCTGCTATTTTTAAGGCACTATAAGATTCCATAATAATTACGACCTATCACGCTTTATAAATGTGTTCCTTTCCATATTAATCAATAATAAATATTTTTAATAATATTAGCTTTAATTCCAAGCAAGCTTAAGGGCCGCTCTTTTTTCTGTTCCCAACTCTTCTAATATTTCTTTGATTAATTCACGTTCATCCATGTGATGTTTCACTCCGCAAATTTCTTGGTAATCTTCATGCCCCTTACCAGCAAGAATAATAACATCGCCATCTTGTGCATTTTCAATACAGTAGCGTATCGCATCTTTACGATTGATTATGGATACATATTCGCCTTTACCGCGCTTTACACCAACTATGATATCTTCAATGATTGCTTCTGGCTCTTCAAATCGTGGATTATCGGATGTAACAACCGTAAGATCTGCGATATTTGAAGATATTTCTCCCATCTCAAAACGACGATCTTTGGAACGATTTCCTCCACAACCAAACATACAAACCAAGCGTTTTGGTTGATATTCCCTTAAGGTGCTTAATACACTTTCTAAACTCATAGCATTATGCGCGTAGTCTATCATTAAAGTGAAGCGATTTGAGATTGGAACCATCTCCACTCTTCCCTTTACCTTAACTTCAAGCATCGCTTGCTTAATTGTTTCAATTGGTATTTGAAAATGTCTACAAATTGCAATTGCTGTTAAAGAATTGTAAACGCTGAATTTTCCTGGAATATTTACTTGAATCGTAAAGTCCATAAGACCTTTAACATCATACGTCACTCCAAGGCTACCAAGACTACTGTGTAAATCAACATTTTTAGCACAAAGATCTGCCTTATCCGATAAGCCAAATGTTTCAAGTTCACATGTATATCCCTTTAAAACAGTTTCCATGTGTTCATCGTCAATATTTGCAATACCCACTTTACAATTTTTAAATAAGATGCCCTTACATGCCATATATTCTTCAAAACTACTATGCTCATTTGGTCCAATATGATCTGGTTCCATATTTGTAAAGATACCAAAATCAAAAGTAAACCCGCACACACGCTCAAGCATTCAACCTTG
>CAJJLI010000219.1 GCA_905192625.1 uncultured Clostridium sp.
AATTGATTCTATCTTCACACCTGTTGAGCGTGTTAATTTAACAGTAGAAAATACACGTGTGGGTCAGATTACCGACTTTGATAAGTTAACCTTAGACGTATATACGAATGGTACCCTAGTACCAGATGAAGCTGTTAGTTTGGCTGCAAAAGTATTAAGCGAGCACTTAAATTCCTTTATTGATCTTTCTGAAAATGCAAAGACAGCTGAAGTTATGGTTGAAAAAGAAGACAATGAAAAAGAAAAAGTGATGGAAATGAACATTGATGAGTTAGAGTTATCCGTTCGTTCCTATAACTGCTTAAAGAGAGCCGGAATTAATACGGTTGAAGAGTTATGCAATAGAACTTCTGAAGATATGATGAAGGTAAGAAACCTTGGACGTAAGTCATTGGAAGAAGTATTAGCTAAGCTTAAAGAGCTTGGTTTATCATTAAACATGAGCGATGACTAAAAGGTTGGTCGTATCGTTTTTACTCATATAAGGAGGGAATAAAATGGCAGGCTACAGAAAACTTGGAAGAACTTCAAGTCAGAGAAAAGCATTGTTAAGAAATCAAGTTACTAATCTCTTATACAATGGCAAAATTGTAACTACCGAAGCGAAAGCAAAAGAAATCCGCAGAATCGCTGAAGGCATGATTGCATTAGCTGTTAAAGAGAAAGATAACTTTGAAACAGTTACAGTAACTGCTAAAGTTGCTCGTAAAGATAAAGATGGAAAAAGAGTTAAGGAAGTTGTTGATGGTAAGAAAGTAAACGTTTTTGATAACGTTGAAAAGACTATCAAAAAGGATAAGCCTTCTAGACTTCATGCAAGAAGAAAGATGCTTTCCTACCTTTACACAGTAACTGAAGTTCCAACAGAAGCAGCTGGAAAGAAAAAGAATACTAAGACTGTTGATCTTGCAGATAAATTATTTGATGAGATCGCACCTAAGTATGTAGATCGTAACGGTGGTTATACAAGAATCGTAAAGATTGGCCAACGTAAAGGCGATGCTGCTATGGAAGTTTTAATTGAATTAGTGTAATTTTTAAATAGAGAGTATTACAAAGTGCGTTGCATTTGCTACGTATTTTGTAATACCTTTTTTAAATTATAGGAAAATATCTATTTTGACGCGTCATAAATAGACCTCATGCTAGCCTTATTATTGAGATAAAGGGCGATAAAAAAGAGCTATTACAAGTTTCATAGCTGTTGATGAAACATTGTAATAACTCTTTCTAATATTTTGTGTTTTGTATATATTCATTCCGTATAGATTGATTTATCTTGTGTATATCATGCATTTTTGATATGTATAGGATATCATTTATCATTGTTGTTTCATAAAATTATCTCGTAAGTGTCTTTCGTAAACTTACCTTAAGTGTATTAAATTTCTTCATTTGTGTAAACTTTTATCTTTGGTACTTTTAATATTGACTTGTATCAATATTATCATTTGTATTTTAGTATCTTCTTCTGTGTATGAAATGCTTTTGTTCCTTTAGGCTATATATCCTAGCTTCTTTATAGATTTTATGTTTATTGGTATCCTATGTAATTTTTATTACTTAAATTCTCTTACGTAATTCATGATAATTCATAAACATTATCATACACTAAGTTATGTAACCGTATTTTACTAGAAAGCATTTTAATCATTGGTATAGTTTTATTATATCAGTTAAAGTCATATAAGTAAATATTTATTACTAATTTTAATTGGTAAATATGTACAATTTGCATTTTTACAGTATTTGTGTATTTTATGTAAGGACAATGAAGCAGTTAAAATTAACATTGCAAATATTATCTTTTTACACTACAATGGAAAAGATAAGTATAGTGTAATAAAAGGAAGAACAGTAGGTGTTACGATGAATATGATAGAAGCTAAAAACTTAGTTTTTGAATATATAAGGCGTGATGAAGAAGGAAATGTAGAGTCCATTCATAGAGCAGTAGATGAGGTTAGCTTAGATGTAAAAAAAGGTGACTTTGTTGCTATTCTTGGACATAATGGATCTGGTAAATCCACAATCGCAAAACATATTAATGCAATATTATTACCGTCCGAAGGTACTCTAGTTGTAAACGGGATAGATACGAAAGAGGAAGATAGACTTTGGGATATCCGCCAATCTGCTGGTATGGTATTTCAAAATCCCGACAATCAAATTATTGCATCTGTCGTGGAAGAAGATGTAGGGTTTGGACCAGAAAATATGGGGGTTCAAACGGAGGAAATCTGGAAAAGAGTAGAAGACAGCTTAAAAGCTGTTGGTATGTATGAATATAGGACTCACTCTCCAAATAAGCTTTCAGGCGGACAAAAACAGCGTGTTGCGATAGCGGGTATTATGGCTATGCGACCACAATGTATTATACTTGATGAACCAACAGCAATGCTTGATCCAAATGGAAGAAAAGAAGTTATACGTACAATACGTGAGCTTAATAAAACAGAGCATGTTACTGTTTTGCTAATCACTCATTACATGGATGAAGTAATTGAAGCAGATAAAGTAATTGTAATGGATGATGGAAAAGTAGTAATGCAAGGTACACCAAAGGAAATATTTTCACAAGTCGATAAGTTAAAACAGTATCGTCTTGATGTTCCTCAGGTAACCGAACTTGCTTATGAGTTAAAAAAGGAAGGAATTCCTCTACCGGATGGTATTTTAACTGTTGAAGAGTTTGGTAATGAAATAAAGAAATTGATCTAGATACGAAAGGCATGGTGTGAGCTATAATGTCAATTAGTTTAAAAAATCTGAATTATGTCTATAGTAAAGGAACTGCTTATGAAAAACATGCACTAAAAGATATTAATTTAGATATAAATGATGGCCAATTCATTGGATTGATTGGACATACAGGTTCAGGAAAGTCTACGCTTATACAACATTTGAATGGACTTGTGAAAGCTACAAGTGGTGGTGTTTTTTATCAAGGTAAAAATATTTATGACTCCGGTTACAATTTAAAAGAACATAGGAGTAAAGTAGGATTGGTATTTCAATACCCAGAACATCAGTTGTTTGAAACAACAGTAATAAAGGATGTACAATTTGGACCTAAGAATTTAGGGTTATCACCGTTAGAAGTGGATCTACGTTCTTATGAAGCCCTTAAAATGGTCGGTATTGGAGATGATTTAATTGATGCATCCCCTTTTGAACTTTCTGGAGGTCAAAAAAGAAGGGTAGCCATTGCTGGTGTACTTGCGATGAAACCAGAGATATTAATACTCGATGAACCAACCGCTGGGCTTGACCCAAAAGGGCGTGATGAAATTTTAGATCAAGTAGCTAAGATTCATAAGGAGCAGAAAATAACCGTTATCTTAGTATCACATAGTATGGAAGATGTGGCAAAGTATGTAGAGCGAATCATAGTAATGAATGATGGCCAGGTAATGTTTGATAATACACCGAAAAATGTATTTGCTCATTATAAAGAATTAGAAGAAATCGGCTTGGCAGCTCCGCAAGTTACTTATATTATGAATCATCTAAAGGACATTGGAATACCAGTGGATACGAAGGCAACAACAATTCCCTTGGCAAAAGATGAAATACTCCGTTGGTTAAGGCAACATAGGTAGAAAGGATAACTTACATGATTAGAGATATAACTATTGGACAATATTATCCAGCGGACTCTATCTTGCATCGTCTGGATCCTAGAGTGAAGCTGATAGGAACGTTAGTGTTCATCGTATCTTTGTTTCTGTTTGATACGTTTCTTGGATATATTCTTGCTGGGCTATTTTTATATGGTGCAATTAAATTATCAAAGGTACCATTTAAGTTTATTGTAAAGGGTCTAAAAGCAGTTGTTATACTGTTAGTGTTCACATTGATATTTAATGTGTTCTTAACACCAGGAGAGCCAATTTTCACTCTTGGATTTATTAAAATAACAAAAGAGGGACTTAGAACCGCTGCTTTTATGGGAGTCCGCTTGGTATTCTTAATCTTAGGTTCCTCTTTAATGACATTTACAACGACGCCGAATCAATTAACGGATGGACTTGAGAATGTTTTAGGACCACTGAAAAAAATACATGTACCTGTACATGAAGTTGCGATGATGATGTCAATTGCTCTACGATTTATCCCTATTTTATTAGAAGAGACTGATAAGATCATGAAAGCACAACAAGCAAGAGGTGCAGATTTTGAATCTGGAAAAATGATTCAACGTGCAAAGGCGATGATACCAATATTAGTTCCTTTATTTATCTCTGCTTTCCGGCGTGCAAGCGATTTGGCAATGGCAATGGAAGCAAGATGCTATCGTGGTGGCGAGGGTAGAACGAAAATGAAGCCGCTCAAATATAAAAAGGCAGATTATTTAACGTTTGGTGTTTTTGTCATATATTTAGGTGGTATTATTTTGATGAATAAAATGATATAGTATTTTAAATTAAAAGATGTAAGGAGCTATTTTAATGAGAGTGAAGTTAGAGGTAGCTTATGATGGTACTAACTATTGTGGTTGGCAAATACAACCGAATGTAACCACGGTAGAAGGGATTATTAATAAAGAGCTCTCTAGGTTGTTAAAAGAAGATATTACTGTCATAGGAGCGAGTCGTACGGATTCAGGGGTGCATGCACTGGGGAATGTTGCCGTGTTTGATACCAATACTAGGATACCTGCGAACAAGATATCTTATGCCCTAAATCAAAGCTTACCAGAGGATATTGTAATTCAATCTTCTCTTGAAGTACCAGAGGATTTTCATCCTAGATACTGTGATTGTATTAAAACATATGAATATAAAATTTTGAATGCAAATTTTCCTGAGCCAACAAAACGCTTATACACACACTATGTGTATAAAAGTCTTGATATAGAAGCAATGAGCAAAGCGGCAACTTATTTTATTGGACGACATGATTTCGTCAGTTTTTGTTCCAGCAACACACAGGTTAAGGATACGACTAGAGAGATTTATAGTGTTGACATCCTAAATGATAATAACGTTATTACAATACGTATCCGTGGAAATGGATTTCTATATAATATGGTGCGTATCATTGCTGGTACCTTAATAC
>CAJJLI010000220.1 GCA_905192625.1 uncultured Clostridium sp.
TGTTCTTTGCAACATAATTCTCTGCACCAAATATGAGTACAATAAGTAAAGGTGCAAATCCAAGCATTGCATACAACCAACCCAAACGGCTGAGTGCTTTAAATTTTTCAATCGTTACAGGTACCACTAAGCATATTAGTAGCATGATTGCTGCAATTATAAACTGACGCACACCTTTTTCATAAGATAGGCGTGTTATCATTACAAAACCTATCATTAGAAGCATCATCATGTTTTGATAAACGAGCTGTGACATCATGCGATAACTTACTTTATAGAGTGCACCAAAAATAATAAATACAAGCAATTGGCTCAGATATAAAATAAACAATCGCTCTTCACCAGACGTAATAAAAAGTGACAAAAAACTACACCCATGAATTAAGTACATGAGCACTTCCATACTACGATATACTTTTTTACGATATCGTTTATTCTTTACTACGATTACTCGAAAAGAAAAGAATGTATACAATGTCATCAATATGATGATTAAATATTTTGTTAATTCTGTGATTAAGTGATCCATTTTTACCTCTTATCTACGGCCTTTTGTCTTACCAAAACTCATCAAACAATATAGAAATTATCCCTATAGATAATTTCTATATATTCGCATAAAACGTGCAACGTAATTATTCATCACAAATAAAGTAATTATAAAATTCCTCTTCGAAAATGTCCTTTTGTATATTCTCGTTTCGTAAGCTCTGCATTTTCACCATACTTAAATACTCGTACAAAACTTTGAAGTACCATACTGATTTCTTCTGCGGATTCATTACTAAAATCTAACCTAATATTTCTTGGATGTAGGTTCTTAATTTCATCTGCCTCATCGAGTAAAGATAAGCACTTCGAGTTATAAATTGTATTATAACATTCTCTACAGTTTGTTCGAACTAAAAGCTCATTCTTAAGGCGGTCAATTAAAACTAAGGAATCATCACCTTCATTATATTGATCTTTCCTAGCGTCCTTATTCTTATGTTTTCTACAACCAGTCGTATTCATTTTAATACACTGGGCAGAAACCATTAATGGCAAATGACCATATACAACTAAATCCATTCCGCGAATGCCAAGCTTTGATAACTCACCTTGATTTAATTCTACCGATGCGGTTGCATGGGTAATTCCATGTTCTGCGTAGAATTCTTTTGCTTCATGGTTCATCACATACATATTATAGTCTAGACGAATTTCTTTTTCGTTTGTATCCTGTAAAATCGTCTTGAAAAATGTATACTGCTCATAATTTTTAATAACGTATCCATCTATAGTATCGACGAGCATATGGGCTTTATTCTTCATAAATAAATCATAGGTATGAGAACGGAAAATATGAGGCATAACTACAAAACACCTCTTATTTCTATCTTTTACATATTTACTATATTTTTCAACCTGCACAAAGTTACTTTCAGCCATGTCGATATAAATCTCGTCTACTTCCACTTCTGAACATGCACTCATTAACTGATCTTCTGTTTTAATATACGCAATGATTCCTATGTTGCTTGCTTCTTCATTTACCACAGTATCCTTCGTTTCGTTTTGTGTCTGCAAACATTCCTTGGGTTCATTTCTTCTGTAATTATCTGCAATTGCTTCTTCTAATTTTAACAAAGCAGTTCTTCGGATTTCATTTAATTTTGAAACCGGTATAAATACATCACCTAGTAATTCAATCTCTAGCGTCTCAAACTCAAATGGTGTCTCATTTGTTTTTTCAAGTTGCGCTTTTATTTTTTCCCTGGTCATAGGTTGCTTTAATGCAGGCTCTACGACATCTCCAGCCTCAGTTACCTGAATAAGCTCATCTTCTCTCGTTCTCATTGAGACTTTCAACGTAAGATTTTCTCCTGGTGTTGCATATAAAATGCCTTCTATATTAACTTTACGTTCATTTTCATAATACTTTTTAGATAGTTCTTCTAATAACTCATTATTTTTGGTACGATAAACTTCGTTTCCTTTGCTAACTTTGCTGCCTGGCTTAAAGTTACTTTTTAATACCTGTCCTTTTTTCGCACCGTCTTTTACTGTAAACTCATATACTTTATTCCCGTTTTCACGGATTTCAAGAATGTCTTGAGCATTAACGTCTTCTTCTAAACGAATGGATGCACTAATTCCTTTGATGTCTGTTATCTTTCCCACGAACACACCACTATGATTTGGGCGATGCATCGACATCATTGCTTTTCCATTGTGTGCCTGATAATAACCAGTAGAAAATCCACCTCGATTGTATAGATCCTGTAATCGGAGCATGTCCTCTTTTATCTCATTGGCATTCTTTTCTTTATACAATCGATACGCTTCACTGCCTAGTTCATAGTATTTATCTACTTGCTTACGGTAACATTCCACAACCCCAGCGGAATATTCATATCGTTTCATTCTTCCTTCAATTTTAAACGAATCGATACCTGCCTCGATAAATTCAGCTACGGAATCTAAGGTACACATGTCTTTTGGACTTAAAAGATACCCTTCTTCTCGTTTAGAAACCACTGATCCACTTTCCTTGCAACCATGTTCCATACGGCATGGTTGCGCGCATCGTCCACGGTTTCCGCTTCTTCCGCCTATCATACTACTCATTAGACATTGTCCAGAATAACTATAGCACAATGCACCATGAACAAAAGATTCAATTTCAAGTGTTGTATTTAAACGGATTCTTTTTATTTCTTCAAGACTAAGCTCCCTTGCAGTTACCATTCTAGTAACTCCGTAATCCTCAAATACCTTCGCACCTTCTGCCATCGTAAGTGTCATCTGTGTACTTGCATGAATTGGTAGGTTTGGAAAGTTTTCATGTATAAAACGCATTGCGCCAACGTCCTGTACAATAACGGCATCTAAACCTTCCATATAAAATCTTTTTAAGTACTTATACAAGCTATCCGTCAGTTCCTCTTCTTTTAACAAAGTATTTACCGTCAAATACATCTGTTTTCCTTTGACGTGTACATAGTTGATTGCTCTTAATAAAGTATCCTCATCAAGGTTATTTGCATATGCACGGGCACCAAAAGATGCTCCACCTATATATACCGCATCTGCTCCAGCATTGAGTGCTGAATGCAAGCTTTCAATCGATCCTGCTGGTGCTAATATTTCTATCTTTTTCATATATACCTTCTACATATCTAACATTTAAAATGTTTTAATATGCTATATCCTTTCTCTTTCTTACTATAAATATAAAGATAAAAAGGCCGTCATCCCTGACAGCCCCAATTTATTAGTTTTTTATATTCTTTCGCGCTTCAATAAGTTCCGTTTCCAAACGAACTACTTTTTTCTGTTCTTCGAGATTTTCTTTTTGCAATGCTACAATTTCATTTTCAGCAGATTCTAATCTTGATTGTAACATAATAACCTCATGTTTTAAATCAAAAATTTCACCACTTTTTAAGTCACTATCGCTTTCTGCTTGCTTTAACAGCTTTTGGACTTTAAAATAATCATCTGCTATATTTAATTGAAGTAAAATATTGCGCATCTCGCCATCTAGAGTTCGGTAGAAATCCTGTTGTTTAAATTCTGCTATCTTACTGTTTATATAGGACGCAACTTTTTGTAAGTATTCCTCACTTTCATATCCGCAAATTACATATCGCTTCCCATTGATTATAACTTCAATATCCGTTCGTTTATTCATACCGTCCTCTTTTCCGAGATTTCCCCACCCTGATCTCAAAACTTATATGAAACTCAAAATCTGATATTTGAACCTAAATGAACTTTTGTACTATAACGTCAATTTATGAGGATAAAAAAACGCTCCTTAATGTTTATAACGAAGCAATACGTGCTTATACTATCATTCATTCGCATCATAATAATGAAGCACGAACCGCTTCTTGATAGAATTTATACCATATTCTATCCAAGATGATAAAAAGCAATAAATTTGCTTTTTATCGTTATTTTATTTTAACATAATTTGCTGGAAAAACAATACTTTTTTATTGACAGCCTATTTCATTTATCTATTCTGTAGCGTCGTTTTTTGTACTCACTGCAAGTCCAAGGTGCTTATATGCCATATCTGTAACCATACGACCTCTTGGAGTTCTTATTATCAAACCATTTTGAACAAGATATGGTTCGTAAACCTCCTCAACTGTTCCTGAATCTTCACCTATCGTAGTTGCAACAGCATCTATTCCAACCGGACCACCATTGAATTTTTCGATCATTGTCATTAATATTTGGCGATCGATGTGATCTAGCCCTAATTTATCAACTTCTAATAAATCTAGGGCAAAGTTTGCAACATCTCTTGTTATCTTTCCATCATATTTTACTTGTGCAAAATCCCTTACTCGTTTTAACAAACGATTTGCTAACCTTGGAGTTCCTCTTGATCTTCTTGCCAATTCTAGCGCACCCGTTTCATCTATTTCAACACCTAACACACTTGCTGAACGAATAATGATTGTCTTTAACTCTTCTGCAGTGTAAAACTCCAGACGGCTAACTACTCCAAAACGGTCTCGCAGTGGTGCTGTTAACATCCCTGCTCTTGTCGTTGCCCCTACCAAAGTAAAACGAGGTAATTCTAGTCGAATTGACTTTGCAGAGGCACCTTTCCCTATTACAATGTCAATTGCATAATCTTCCATTGCTGGGTATAACAACTCCTCAACTTGACGGTTCAAGCGATGGATTTCATCGATAAACAAGACATCGCCCTCTTGTAGGTTGTTTAATATCGCTGCCATATCGCCAGGTTTTTCAATCGCTGGTCCAGCAGTGGTTTTCATACTAACACCCATCTCATTCGCAATTATTCCTGCAAGAGTTGTCTTTCCGAGCCCAGGTGGTCCAAAAAAAAGAACGTGATCTAAGGAGTCCCCTCGTTGCTTCGCTGCTTCGATGTAAACTTTTAAATTTTCTTTTGCTTTTTTCTGACCAATATAGTCTTTTAATAACTGAGGTCGTAAGGAGCTTTCTAATTTTACATCCTCTTCCATTAACTCAGTTGTTATCATTCTCTTTCCCATAGGTTCCCTCTAACTATCTATACTTAAACA
>CAJJLI010000221.1 GCA_905192625.1 uncultured Clostridium sp.
ATGTAACATGCCATAATTCTTGCCATCTGTTTTTAACACCATCCATTGCAGCTGCCTCATAAAGAGTTTTATCAACTGTTTGAAGTCCTGCGATAAAGGAGAGAAATCCTGTACCCAAACTAAGCCAGAGTTGAACTACCACAAGGATTGGAAGTATGTATTTTTCCGTTTGCATCCACAGCTTTGGCTCATTGATGAAGCCAAACTTTAGCGCAATACCGTTTAAATAACCATATCGGTCTCCAGTAAGGATAATATTCCATACCATATAAGCATTCCCACATATGGAGGGCGCATAAAAAATCAAGGTTAAAAATGCTCGTAACTTTCCTTTAAATTCATTGATAATCCAAGCAAACAATAAGCAAAGAAGGTAACTAATCGGACCTGTAACAACTGCAAACAAAAAGGTGTTTTTAAGTGCGATTAAAAAGATGTCATCCTCTAATAGAAGTTTGGTGTAATTTTTCCAACCTACGAAGGTTGGAGCCTCTAACATATTAAAATAGGTAAAGCTTAAAATAACCGAGGAAAGTATAGGTAATATGGTAAAGAAGAAAAACAAGAGCAAATACGGTGCCATCATAATGTAGGATGCTTTGCTTTTTTTCATTCTCGCCCATAGTGTTGATTCTTTCTTGACTTTTTCTAACACTTCCGTTTGATTCATAAACTACTCCCTTCCTCCGTTAATTTTCGTTTGCTAGAGGTAAATTAAATTCACGCCTCTTATATGTAATTTCATCGTTGATATAAATTACCTTTTCCATTAATTCTTCTCTTGGAGTCGCTGCTTTGGTATCTGTTGTCACTTTAAAGAAAGCATTGTTTACATTTCTCCAAGAAAAATATCCTCCAGGTACTTGTGGAATTCCCTTGACTTGCTCTAATTGTTCAATTAATGCATCATAGATATCATTCGCCCAAGGTAGAGAATCAAATGCTTCTATATTGGCCATTGGAACTCTGGCTGCAGAGCCCATTAAGCTTTCCATTTCCTTTCCATACGTTATCTGAGTATCGGCTGATGTCCACCATTTTAAGAATTCCCAAGAAGAGTCTTTATCTTTGCTCTCTTCCATAATCATGGATGCAAGACCAGAACTAGCAGAAGAATGATCAATACTTCCATCTTCTTTCAACTTTCCAGGTACTGGTGCCATTCCCCATAAGCCTTTGATATCTGGTGCCGAAACCTGTAAGTTATTAAAAATTGTATAATCTGCAAGAATGATTGGACATTCCCCAGTACGGAATCTCTCTTCCACACTCGTCCAGCGATCTAATTTGTAATCGGTGTATAATTCACAGTATTCTTTAAATGCTAGAATTGCTTCATCACTATCAAGCGCAGAGCGTGTAGAGTCTTCATTGTAGTAAGAGCCTCCATATTGATATAGAAGCATTGCATAAATCGCTTCGTTTGGTAATACGCCGAATTCCATTTGATTTTTACTTAAAATTGATGTGATTACTTTCACATCATCCCAAGTCTTAGGAACTTCAAGACCAATCTCATTTAAGATGTCTTTTCGATAAAAGATCATTGGAAAAGTTTGCGTTTCTGGAAGTGCATAAATGTGTCCATCGAAGGTAAATGCGGTCATAGCACTTTCTCTAAAACGTTCTGTAACTTTTGTTACGTCAGAAAATTGGCTTAAGTCTGCAACTGCATGTCGAAGTCCATAATTCATCGGAACATCATTTGATATCTGCGCAGTATTTGATCCAGCCATAGCACCTACTTGAATTGCTACGTCCGGCCCCTGCCCTGCTAAAGTCGCTTGCAACAAGGTACTCATATCTACTAACATAAGGTTTACATTAATACCTGTTTTGCTTGTAAACGTCTCGTCAATTAAGGACTTAATGACATTGGCCTGATCTCTTCCAGTACCAACCCAAAGAGTAATTGTTTTTACCTCATCGCCTTTTGCTGCCACGTTCCCAATCTGGTTATAATTAATGATAAAAGAATAAAATAATCTTGAAAATTCATAAAATAATTTTTCAAAAAAAGAATCCTTTTCCACCGCTATTTCAACATTTGGAGAATGAATATAAATCGTATCAAATTGTAGAGGTTGGGATAACACCCCAGTAATCCATTTGCCACAGGCACGAACATTGATTTTGTACGATTTAATCAATTTCGTAAAACGCTCTTGATCCTTAATTAATGTAGATAACTGATCCCGCATCGTGATTAATACTGCTTCTTTATCACTTCCGCTTCCTGCAACCTCTTTTAATCGATGGATTGCCAGATCCAGTTGATCATGTACGTCCACCAATTCTTTTTCTAGTTCAGGAAGGCTTGCTTCAATCTGATAATCTCGAAAAGTATCTGGTTCAACACCAATAATTCGGATTACTTTTCGATATATAGCATTCAATTTTGATACCGAATCCTGCACTTCACTTACGATTTCAGAAAAATCTCCAAGTACAACTTGCATGCGCAAAGTATGATCGCCTTTTTCTAAATAAATCTTATAAGGCTCCTTGCCCTTACCCAGGGTTTCCAAGCGCCAATTTTGGCTATATGTAAATCCATAATCGTTCCATTCATCAAACAAAACTTCCCCATCAATCATAATCTTTCTTGATACGTAGATACCTTTTTGAAAATTTTGTTTTAGATACGCCGACATGTTGTAATAACCATTCTCTTCTACTGTAAAATCCCATTCCATCCATTGGCCAGTAAGTCTCCAAGAATTACCTCCAATCGTGTTGTTTAGAAGTTCTTTTGTACTGGAAGGATATACAGCTGGAGAAGATTGATCTTGTTGTGGATATAACATTTGAGATGATGTTTTTGTTACATTCTCTGCTTCAATTCGTATGATTTGATTGCTACTCTCCTTATACCCCAAAGCATCCCAAGATGATTTCACAGTGGCATAATCCTTTACTAGTTCAGAATTATCTAAAACTATTTCTTGTAAAATCATAGGTTCACGCAATGAAACCATGGTGATTGTATGAATACCTTCTGAAAGATAAACTGCCAACTTTTCGGTAATATAGCCTTCGCTGTCATAAAAATAGCTCTGAATCCATTCTGGTACTTCACGCATCGATGGCTTTAAATCATTTCCTTGATTGTCCTTCTCCCATACTTTCATCAAAATACCATTCTTATCGGTAGCACTATCGGTGATACTATTTCTCCATACTCTTGAAAACTGTATCAGTGATAACTCTTTGTATGGTAACTTACCATCAATGAAAAAACTTCGTTCAATATCAGAACTTTTTCCTTCCACTGGATAATATAGAATCGATACATCATAAAGTCCTGCCGTTTTAATATCTACTTCATATTCAACATAACCTCTTTCATGGGAATAAATAGAGCTCCCGCTCATACCTTCATAATCTGTATAGGTTTCAGGTATTGTTTCTATTTCATTTCCTTTGTCATCATATTCACCTTTTGAGTATTTTACAAAATCTTTCGCTAAAATCTTATAGCTATCCTCTGGCCTTACATTATCATGCTGTTCTTTGTACTCCATGTAATTTGGTATTGAAGAATCCACGGAATACGTCCCGACAATCTCTTCAAAATCATCTGTGGTAAGAGAAGTCTTCGCACCTGCCTGCAACATAGACATGGTGCTTAAGCCAATGGAAATTAAAAGCAAAATTGCTATGGCTCTCATTCGAAATCTTCTATAAATCATACGTTATCCTCTTTCTGCAATTAAGTCGTGTCAAGAAAGACACTTTATTGCCTGCGAATATTCAAACAATTGAATGATAGAAACAAATATCGAAGGGTAAGATGTTTACAAATCATACCAGGTTTCTTCCCCATCTACTGGTTTTACCATATATAGTTTCATAACTTTTTCAATCAATAAAGAAGAGATATAACACCAAACACCAGGAATCAGTAATGTCATAACGATTGGAAAAAACCAAACTGCCATAATACTTATTATTGTTCCCGTTACTAATAATAACGTAATTGGTAAATTTCGAAATGCCATATGAAATGACATTTTCATTAGTTCAAGTTTTGATAACTGAAATCTTGATAATATCGGAAATAAATAAACAATGATAGCAAGGCTAATGCATGAAAGAACATCGTAAATCATTGTAAAATAACGGCCTGTGCTACTTCCTTCTTGCCCCATGTACATACGATTAAAGTACAGTATCCATCCCCAGAGGAGAAAAATTGTTGTAAAAATGCATCCATTCTTTAAATTTCTCTTAAATGCTCTTAGGTATTCTTTATGGATATAACCGTACTCTCTACGTATGACTTTTACGATTGTGTAATACATAGCACTGCTTGCTGCGCCAATCGTAATGATTGGAAGGCAAGAAATCAACCAAAGCACAGATACAATAATAATTTGCCCTACCTTATGAACATATGAAAGAATTGTTTCTTCACCTTTTTTTATCACGTTCATAGTACTTCCTTTCTAGCACAAGATGCTTAATTTAATAGTTCAAATACCTACTGTAGTTAGTAAAATGAAATTTATAATCTATAGTATCCTAGTTAAACTAAGAAATCTTAGCTGCGCTTTAATAATTTCTTTATAAAACACAGATTGAATGATTGATTCGAAATCGTTCAAATTCCGTCTGGTAATGATTACTTCGTTTACTTTAGCTATAACTTACTCATGAATTTCATAAGTTTTTAAGTCTGGTAATTCATCGAGAGTTAAAACTTTTTCATGTCCATACACCTTTTTGATCATAGCTTCTTCGGTATACTTTTCAGATATAAAATTAAGCGTGGAAGATTTTGTTACAAACTCTCCGCCCCAAGTTGCATAAAATCCCCACATTGCTCCATCTCTTATCGCCAAATCCGGATCAAATAAGCAGCCGTTTTCTGATAATACAATCATCTTTTTCGCATTCGTATAAGATAGTGCCTTTAAAAATCTTGGTACTTGTGAAGTATATACTCGTTCCCCTGGATAGATATCTTCTCCAATGATATCGACGTATTCATCGCCTGGATACCATTCGCCATCCTGACCATTCCATAACCAAATCAAATTATTTATTTCATG
>CAJJLI010000222.1 GCA_905192625.1 uncultured Clostridium sp.
TTTCTTTTCCAATACCACGTTCACATCGATTGCCAGAGATAAACTGGCGACCACCGGTAAACTTATTAATTGTCAGCATACAATTGTTGGTACAACGTTTACATCTTGTCATAGTAGAATCAAATGTAAGTTCATTAATACCTTCAATACTAAGCATCGTAGTTGATTCTCCGGTGTAGTGATCTCTAGCAATCAAAGCTGCACCAAAGGCTCCCATTATACCAGCAATGTCTGGACGAATGGCGTCGGTGCCAAGAATACTTTCAAAACTACGAAGAACCGCATCGTTATAAAATGTTCCACCTTGAACTACGATATGACTGCCAAGATCTTTTGGATCGGAAACTTTAATTACTTTGTATAATGCATTTTTAATTACGGAGTAGGCAAGACCAGCAGAAATATCAGCAACCGTAGCGCCTTCTTTTTGTGCTTGCTTAACTTTAGAATTCATGAATACAGTACATCTAGAACCTAAGTCAATTGGATTATTTGCAAATAAAGCAACCTGAGCAAAATCAGCTACTTCATAATTTAATGATTTTGCAAATGTTTCAATAAACGAACCACAACCTGAGGAACAAGCCTCATTTAGCTGTACACTGTCAACAGTTTCATTTTTTATCTTGATGCATTTCATATCTTGACCGCCGATGTCTAAAATACAATCCACCTTTGGATCAAAAAATGCAGCAGCATGATAATGCGCAACAGTTTCAACTTCTCCTTCATCTAACATTAATGCTGATTTTAACAATGCTTCACCATAACCTGTAGAACAGGAACGAACTATTTTAGCTTCTTTTGGTAGCTGACTATAAATTTCCTTCATAGCCTTTATGGTTGTCTTTAATGGGCTACCATTGTTATTACTGTAAAACGAATATAATAAAGTACCGTCATTTCCAACAAGTGCGACTTTTGTAGTTGTTGACCCAGCATCGATTCCTAAGAAACAATCACCTTTGTAAGTTGCTAAATTTCCTTTCTTTACTGAATGCATGGAGTGACGCTTGGAAAAGGCTTCGTAATCTTCTTCCGATTTGAATAAAGGCTGTAAACGATCCACTTCAAATTCAAGTGTGATCCCTTGCGTAAGCTGTTTTACTAAAGAACCGAGATTCTTTTTGTGTTCAGAATTCGCAGTCATTGCCGAGCCTATTGCAGCAAATAAATGAGAATGTTCTGGTGCAATAATTTCATCATCTGTTAATTTTAACGTTCTTATAAAAGCATTCTTAAGTTCCGTTAAGAAATGCAGAGGTCCTCCAAGAAACGCTACATTACCGCGAATTGGTTTACCACAAGCCAATCCACTGATTGTTTGATTTACAACAGCTTGAAAAATAGATGCTGCCAAATCAGGTTTGCTCGCACCTTCATTAATTAATGGCTGGATATCAGATTTAGCAAAAACACCACAACGAGCAGCAATTGGATAAATCGCTTGATAGCTTTTTGCATATTCATTTAATCCAGAAGCATCTGTTTTTAATAAGCTAGCCATTTGGTCAATAAAAGAACCAGTTCCACCCGCACAGATTCCGTTCATTCTTTGCTCAATACCGTTTGTGAAATATATAATTTTGGCATCTTCCCCACCAAGCTCAATTGCGACATCCGTTTGAGGTGCAAAATCTTGCAACGCAGTAGAGACTGCAACTACTTCCTGAGTAAATGGAACATCAAGATGTTTTGAGATGGTAAGACCACCAGAACCTGTAATCATAGGTGATACATCGATATCACCTAGTTGATCTACCCCTTTTTTTATCAATGCTGCCAAAGTAGTTTGGATGTTTGCATAATGTCTTTCATAATCAGAGAATAGAATTGCACCTGCTTCATCAAGAATTGCAATCTTAACTGTAGTAGATCCAATATCAATACCCAATGAATAATTTTTTTGAGCCATACGAATCCCTCTTTCTATACGTATTTTACCAGTGAATATAAATTACTGATAATTGGGATATGATCAATGATAGCTGTGTTGTTAATAAAATGCAGTTATTACATATCCCTAAAAACATTTAATAATTAAGAAGCGTTTGCTTCTTTAAGCTTATAGTATTCAGAACTTGTCGATAAGTTCTAATTAGAATGGAAGTATGAACTTCCTTGATTTAATATGTATAAGAAGTGAAACTTTCTTATATAATAATGATCTTATTCTTTGAGCAAGCAAAGTTTGATTAATATGTTTGCTGCCCATTGTGCCTTATAAAAATCCATAGAGCATAAAATAGGAATAAGATGAAGAGTAAGTTACATTAGTACTTTGATAATATATAAAATCTATATGAATTCAATCCTAGCTTCTTATTATACGCAAAATGCAAATGAAGTTCAACTTAAATAATTGGATTTAATGAATGATACAGGAAGAAAAAGACAAATCGTAGGAAATACTGTGAATTTGTGACAAATATTATTATGAATCATAACATAAATATAGAACAATGTTTATGGAGAAATAATCTTATGTATTTTAGTTCTTGCAATGGTATCGTTTATACAGTGAATCAAGGGGACTCTCTTTATCGCATCAGTAAAATGTTTCAAGTACCATTAGAATACTTACTGAAAGCAAATCCATACGCCGATATCTTGAATCTGAAAATCGGGGAGGCCATTTGTATACCAACGAAGGTACTATTTTATAAATCACTACAAATGGAATATGAAAAGTAAAATTGAATAGGTAAAAAATAACTTCATGAATTTCAAATTTATGTTAAAAATAAATAGAATTCATGAAGTTGTTTTGTATAAAAATGGTATATTATCATACAAATCTTATAATTATATCCTATTTTATAAAAATATTGAAAATAATGTAAATAAATGATATAATATACTATGAGGTTCGCAAAGGGGGATTGTATGATGCATACAATTGAGTTAGATAATTTTTCGTATGAAATGTCTCATTTTGTTTTAGATAATATGAATCATCATACGGATATAAGGCAGGTTATAAATTTATTGCTTGAAAAAATAGCTAATAAGTATCAATTAAACCATATTATGATTATGGAAAATAAAACAGAACTCGGATGCTTTCGTGTGTCTTATGAATGGGCGAAAGATAAAATCAATTCTTCTTTAAACCATGTAATTTCATATTCTGAGCATTTTAAGATTTATTTCATGGAAAAGATGAGTGCAGGGGAGATAATAACTTATAAAGAATACATTGATCATCCAACCTATATCAATATTGAAACGTTATTTAAAAAACGCCAGTGTAATAGTGTGATTTCGTTACCATATATTACAAAGGATCAAAAGAGTGGATTAATCCTTTTTGAAAGCAAGAAGGAAAATTATAATTTTACCGAACAAGAGATTCAATCATTATATCATTTAAGAAACATCTTGCTTAATTACTTTTTTGTGATGAGAGATTATCAAGATACGAAGGAAAAGATGGAACATATCTCTACCTATGATTCGGTAACTGGTTTGTTTAACTATGAAACATTTATATGTAGAGCAGAACGAATGTTGAAAAAAGATGTAGAGGCTGCGAAGTACATAATAATCTCGGTTGATATCATAAATTTCAAATATTTTAATGAGTACTATGGTTATGATGCTGGGGATGAGGTGTTACGATTATTCAATCATAGTATCTCAATTATTTTTAACAAAGTCCTTGCATGTCGCGTGTTTTCGGACAATTTTGTAATTCTTAGTAAGTTGGAACCAGGAATGACAGAACAAAGGGTATCCCGGGCAATCGATGCTTTTAATAAGGTGTTTTCGAATAAGGTGCATGAACTTTATAAAGAAACAAAGCTGGAAATTACAGCGGGTGTCCATCTCTTTTGCAATACGGAGTCTGGTGTTAGAAAATACATAGATAACGCTGACAAAGCTAGGAAATCGGCAAAATTAGTATCCAAAAGATGCGAAATTTATAATGAGAGCATGGATCATGAATTAAAACGCAATATTATGATAACTAATATTGCAGAGGATGCTTTACTTCACGAAGAATTTTATTTTGAGTTACAACCAAAATTCAACTTAAAAAATAAGAAACTTACTGGAGCCGAAGCATTGGTACGCTGGAGACGTTCGGATGGAAGTATGATATATCCGAATGAGTTTATACCAATTTATGAACAAAATGAATTTATTTTAAAACTTGATTTTTATATCTATGCAAAAGTATGTACGTATATAAAAAATCGCATTGATCAAGGGAAAAGTATCATTCCAATATCGGTGAATGTATCTAGAGTTCACCTACGCTATGAGGATTTTGTTAAGAGTGTCATTCAACTTGTTGATTTTTATCAAATACCACATCATCTGTTAGAATTTGAAATTACAGAAAGTATATTTCTTGAGAATATTAAAAGTGCAAGAGTAGCATTGGTAAAGTTAAAAAATGCAGGTTTTATTGTATCAATGGATGATTTTGGCGCAGGTTTTTCTTCGTTGAACTTATTGAGAAAATTAGATTTTGATGTTTTAAAATTAGATAAAGATTTTCTAAACGATGGTAAACTACAAAAAAAAGACAAAATTGTTATTGCAAATATCATTAGTATGGCAAAGGAAATGCAGATTACAGTATTATGTGAAGGCGTAGAAACAAAGGAACAAGCGGATTTATTAGAAAATCTAGGGTGTGATTTGGTACAAGGATATTATTTTGGACGGCCAATGTTGATAGAACAGTTTGAAACACTGTATCAATATATGAAATAGTATAGTATAAAATTTTATAAAAGAGGTTACTTTAAAATGAGAGCAAATGTTTCTCTTTTTAAGTAACCTCTTTTTCATATTATGGCTAGAAAATTCAATTAACTTTACATATATTTTACAAATTCTTAAAAACTCGAAGAATTTTACATGTATTTTACAAAACTGTAAAAACTCAAACTATTTTACATACATTTCACAAAACTTATACATAAGCGTGATAGTTTGATTATTTTTAATATGTTAAATTATCATTGTAAATAGGCAAGCAAAAGAATGGAGGATATATATATTATGAAAA
>CAJJLI010000223.1 GCA_905192625.1 uncultured Clostridium sp.
ACTAATACACCCAACAAGTGTTCTAGAGCTTGCTACTGGATCAACCCCTATAGGTACATATAAACAACTTATCCAATGGTATGAAATAGGAGATATCGATTTCTCGATGGTTACTTCAGTAAACCTAGACGAGTATTGCGGGTTGTCTGGAGAGGATGAGCAAAGCTATCGTTATTTTATGAATACCAACTTATTCAACCATATTAATATTAACAAAGAAAAAACACATGTGCCAAATGGCTTAGCAATAGATAAAGAACAAGAATGTATTGATTACGATAATATGATTCAAGATCTTGGAGGTATCGATATACAGTTGTTAGGCATCGGGCATAACGGTCACATTGGTTTTAATGAACCAAATATTAAATTCGAAAAAACAACACACATCGTTGACCTAGACAAGAGTACAATTGAAGCGAATGCAAGATTTTTTAATAATATTGATGAAGTGCCAAAACAAGCAATTACTATGGGCATTAAATCTATTATGCATGCAAGACATGTTTTACTAATCGCCAATGGTCCAGATAAAGAAAGTATTATAAAGAAAGCATTGTTTGGTCCTATCACACCAGATGTCCCAGCATCCATTCTCCAATTACATCCGAATCTAACGGTTATTCAATGTTTTAAATAAGGAGGGGTATTTATGGTTTTTAAACATGCAAACGTCTTTATTGACGGACGTTTCCAATTGCTTGATGTTGCTACGAAAGATGATAAAATTACTCAGATTGCCGAATCCATCGATAGTGAGGAATACATTGATTGCACCGGAAAATATTTAATCCCCGGTTTTATTGACATTCACTCTCATGGATGCGTCGGTTTTGACTTTACAAATGGCACAGAAGAAGAGCTTATCGCTATGTGTAAATATTACGCCAGCAAGGGTGTAACATCCGTTTTAGCTACGGTTATGACTGAAAAATATCCAGTTCTAAAACAATCCATGTTGAATATTAAATCTGTAATGCATACTGATTATCCTGGAAGTACTATTTTAGGAATTAATATGGAAGGCCCATTTTTAGGCGCAGATAAAAAAGGTGCCCATGATGAGAAATATTTACGCCCAATCGATGAAGTAATGTTTAATGAATTAAATGAACTATCTGGCAACTGTATTCGTTTAGTTGACATTGATCCAAAAAAAGAAGGCGCATTGGATTTTATTCGTTCACACAGCAAAACAAAAACCATTTCTCTCGCACATACTAGTTGTAATTATGAGTTAGCTTGTGAGGCTTTTCAGGCAGGAGCTTCACATATCACTCACTTATTCAACGCAATGAACGGTCTTCATCATAGAGAACCTGGACTTATAGGCGCGATGTCTGATTTTGATGTACATGCAGAGCTTATTACCGATGGAATTCATATCCATCCTGCAGTTGTACGAATGATGTTTAAGTTAGATCCTCAAAAGATGATAATCATCTCCGATTCCATGAGTGCAAGTGGATTAGAAGACGGTCTATATTCACTTGGTGGTCAAGATGTTTATGTAAAGAATAAGAAAGCAACACTAATCGATGGAACCATCGCTGGTTCTACGACCAATGTACACGAAGCATTATTAAATTGCATCGCCTTCGGAGTCAAAAAAGAAGATGCTATTTTAAGTGCTACAAAAATACCTGCAAAATCGGTAAAAGCAGATGATGAAGTCGGTGAAATTAGCATAGGCAAAAAAGCAAATATGCTTATCACTGACGAAGATTTGACAATTGAACGGATCTTTATAAACGGTAAAGAATTTTAAATTCATAATTCATTTGTATTGATTTTATTATAAACTTCGGCATTTTCTTCTTTTCGCATATAATACATCCTAAAAACATAAGGTATCGGTGTAAACCGATACCTTATGTTTTATGTGTATTTATTTGTTTAGATTGTTATAAATTCTTATTACACCGTAAATTGATCTTATACACTTAAATATACATGATCAAACTGTAATAACTGTTCTTATAACAATAAAATAATTCATTGATTATCTTTTAATATTAAAAGTGTCTTTTCCCAAATATTTTGCACCGGCGGAAAGGCCTTCTTCAATACGTAGCAATTGATTATACTTTGAAACTCTCTCACTTCTACTTGGTGCACCAGTTTTTATCTGACCAGTGTTTAGAGCTACGGCTAAATCGGCAATTGTAGTATCTTCTGTTTCACCCGATCTATGAGAAACGATTGCAGTATATCCAGCCTTATGAGCCATTTTAATTGCATCAAGTGTTTCTGATAAGGAGCCAATTTGATTTAACTTAATTAAGATAGAGTTACCACAGCCTTCATCGATACCTTTTTTAAGTCGTTCTGTATTCGTAACAAATAAATCATCACCAACTAACTGTACCTTATCGCCCAACTCTTTTGTTAGTTCCTTCCAACCTTCCCAATCTTCTTCATCCAAAGCATCCTCGATAGAATAAATCGGATATTTCTCACAAAGGTCTTTCCAATGGGCTATCAGTTCTTTGGATGTGAATTTTTTACCACTCTTTGGTAATATGTAGCATCCATCGCCCTTCCATTCACTCGATGCAGCATCCATTGCCAATACGAAATCAGTACCCGGTTGAAAGCCTGATGCTTGAATCGCTTCTAAAATCAATTCAATTGCTTCTTCATCACTTGCTAGATTTGGTGCAAATCCACCCTCATCTCCAACTGAAGTTGCTAATCCTTTTCCTTTTAAAATCGATGCAAGGGAGTGAAATACTTCGGTACACCAGCGTAATCCCTCATGAAAATCTTTCGCTCCTACTGGCATAATCATAAATTCTTGTACATCTACTGTATTAGAAGCGTGTGCTCCACCATTTAGGATATTCATCATTGGTACTGGAAGTACATTTGACGATGCACCACCAAGGAATCGGTACAAAGGAATTTGTAATGCATTTGCCGCTGCTCTTGCACAAGCGATGGATACCGCTAAAATTGCATTCGCACCTAATTTTGATTTGTCCTTTGTTCCATCTTCTTTAATCATAGCACGGTCTATCCCATAGATATCCGATGCATCTTTACCTACTAATATATTCTGTATTACTGTATTAATATTTTCAACCGCTTTTAGTACACCTTTTCCACCAAAACGGCTCTTATCATTATCGCGAAGTTCTAATGCTTCAAAAATTCCCGTAGAAGCACCACTTGGTACTGCTCCAACCCCAATTGTACCATCTTCAAGTATTACTTCTGCTTCAACGGTTGGATTTCCTCTAGAGTCAATAATTTCTCTTCCAATGATTTTACTTATCTTTAATTCTTTCATTATGAACTCCTTTCTCTTTGGATTCACTTTCCTAAGTAATATCCAAATTATCATACGTCAAGTTAGTTCGTGCTAACTCTTAGTTAATTTTACCACAAATGATAGACAAAGTCAATTAATATAGAAAATAAAGTGTCTTTTATACAACCTTTTATTTATGTCAGATGTTTATATTTCTTTCCTTCAAAATAGCGCATGTCATTAAGTTTCAATTTACAATCCATGCTATATAGTTAAACAAAGTATGTCCTTGATATTCTTATGAAAAAACTTCTACCATATATTTCTCACAAAAAACAAAAATCCCAGAATAACAGAAATACTAAATATGGCATTTCTGTAAACTGGGATTGCTATATATGAATGAACTTGTCCTATTCACTATTATTTTTTCGTATAACATCTTAATATTTACTAACTATTATTTTAGTAACTGATTAATTTTCTCTACTAGTTCATCGACGTTAATTCCATGAACCATACAAGCTTCTTCTAAAGACTCCATTTGAGAGGATGGACACCCCAAACAATGCATTCCACTTTGTAATAGTAGCGGTGGTATTTGTTCATTTAGTCCTAGTATTTCACCTATTTTCATGCTTTTATCAACCATAATTATTTCTCCTAGTATTATATTGATATAGCCACAAAGGCTATATAGTTAAAAAGTTTCTATATCAGATAACAGATAAAATGGTAGTACTTGGTGCTGTCATGCATAAAGTCTGTAACATTGTATTTGCCATTCTTCGAGATGAAAAAGAGTTCCAAATCATCTCACCTGAAGAACATCAAAAGAATTACTTAAATGCGAGATGCGACATCGCGGCTTAATGTAATGCATAACCTCCTTTGTCCCGGCTTTTGGTCAAGTATCAAAAGTTATATTAAAGTTACCCTTTTTTGAAATAAATAAATATCAAATATTTTTCATTTCACCATTGACATTTATTAGCTGGACTTAATTCGGTCCTTCATTCGATCCTTCATTATAACCCGTTGAATTGAGTGCCATAAATTCTAGTTCATTAACAATACTTTGTTAATTTATCCATATTTTACTATTTGTTTTCTTTATACTATCACTATGTTAGACGACTGTCAAGCAATAATGATAGATATCAATCATTTTTATAGATAATCATCTATCTATTTTAGAATCTAGCTATTTTAGAGGCTAGCTAAACATATCAGTATACCCTTGTAATGTCTCAGATAATCGATTTCCAAAGTATAATAACGAATGTCTAATCATTATAATTGAACAACAATAAATAATAAAAATGTTCAGATAATAACTAATAAGCCCTGTCACAGGTTGAAAAACTAATGTTACTAAACACCTCACCCCGCTAATAATGTTAGACGCTTATCTAATATAAATTAAAATTCTTTATATTAATTTTCTCATAACACACCGTGTAACAATGTTCTACCAAAGTGTAACATAACAATGTTACATTAGTCAAATTAGAAAAGTATTAGAACTTTTATAACTAGATTAAAACTTATATTGTTTGCATCTTGCACTTTTCTATCTTGTAGACATAATAAAAGTATGAATTTTTTTACGTCCCTATAGAAGATAAAAGTTTCTTATAAGATAAATAAAAGTGTCCTACAAGGTAAACAAAGTATCCTATAAAGTAAATAAAAGTGTCCTACAAGGTAAACAAAGTATCCTATAAAGTAAATAAAAATGTCCTACAAGGAAAACAACGTGACCTA
>CAJJLI010000224.1 GCA_905192625.1 uncultured Clostridium sp.
GCTGGATCGTAAATGGAGTTTATTTTAACGGCATAGGATGTTTTATTGAGAATATCTTGGTCGGTAATGTAGTGAATATCTAAAAGTCCATTGGACTCATATCCTGTTTTGATATAGTTCATCTCAGATAATGCGAGGCTCCAACCATGGAACCATTGATCTAATTTTTCTTTTAATTCTAATGAACCGTCAAAGTGGATTAATAAATCGATGTCGCTATTATGTCTTGCAGTGCATTGATTGGTACTTCCAAAAAGATAGATACCTTTTACACGGTACGCCATCATATCAAGATGTTTCGCAACTTGCTCCGCCATATAGTGACGCCATTTCCAACCTTCATCATCCCTTGGTTTGCTTTCTAAGAAGGTTGGGAAGTTGGGTTCGGATAGCGTTGTGTTTTGAGTTACATCCTCTAAAAAAGCAATGGCCTTTTGAAGTTCACCGTTCATTAATATAACTAGTTCTTTATCAAAAAATGTTTCACTCACCGTAATTACTTTTACAACGTCTTCCATATAAGCGTAGTTTGGTAATAGGGTGGATAGATTATTTTTTGAACCTGTAAAAAATGAATGATTAAAAATGCAGTCTGAATCTTCCGGATATAGAGGTAGATATTTGATATTTTCTTCCACTAAGTCTTGAAAAAAGTGAGTGCCAAAGGATAATTCAGGTTCGTATTTTGACTCCTTATTTGCAATTTCGATGAGCATTGCAGTATTGTTAATATCCGAGTAAGCAACAGGAACGCCTAGTTTCATATCGCCACGACTTCCCCAGCGGCCAGGACCCATAAGTATAAAACTGCGGCGAGGCAATATCGTATTTAATTCATGGATAATGGAGCGAATATTATAATAATCATCGGAGGACTTTTGTTTTACATATTCGTATGGATCCACATATACGACCGTTTTTATATCCGTTATTTTTCCATTAGAAACATATTTGTTTGCGGTAAATATAGTACTTTGATAAGATATGTCACTTGGTATGGCAACCGATGCGTTATCATAGTTCTGACTTTGTGGACGACATTGAAGCAAATAAAAATTAATCCCATCACTTGCAAATTCAATATCAACAGGATAGCCAAGTTCTGTTTGTAATAATGAAAGAATGGCTTGTATTTGTTTTATAAAAGTAGTCTTTTTTATTAATCCTTGAAAAGTGATTAAAATCGTATCTTTTTTAAAATCCGTTGTGAAGGCATTCATATCCGTTGGTAAATCTTCCCTTAAAACGGAGCCTATTAAATTAAGGTGAGGAATTTGATCCCCATAATCCTTTATGAGTTCATTGATTGGAATTGTAAGAAACTGATTTTTATCTAAATCAATGCAATCAATGTATTGAGGAGAATATTTTAGTAGTTCATATGGAGAGTGATTAATGGGAAGATTAGGTAGGCCAGGCGATAGTAAGAGGGGATAATCATCTCCGATTCGGTCGACGGCTCTTGTACCTAATCCCATAACCATGCGTATGAGTCCATCTTCACGTTTTATCCTAGGTGACCAACGGAATTCATTATTGCTAAAGGCAACACCAGCATACAGAGGAAAGAAATAATGTCCTACCTTATTACCTACAACTTCTTGAATCATAATTCCCATGGATTCATTGCAATCAAGTATATGATTGTTTATACGGTATTGGATTGAATCTGGACTAAATGCAGAGGAATAGACTTCTAATATTCCATCCACCAACTGTTTTAGGCGTTCCGATCTAGAACCAGAATTTGCAATAAACAAGCTTTTGTATTTTCCTGAGAATGAGGTATCCATCTGGTCCTCTAAAAGGGAGGAGGAACGTATGATGAGTGGACGAAGCTCGGATGCGTCTAAAATTTTATTTAATTCATTCATTATATACGGAGAAAGCCTTGCATTCTTAAGCATCTGAACAACTCTTGGATAACTAGTTCGTATCGAAACTAAGTCTAAATATTTATGCTCATTTAATTCATCAAAATCGTTTTCTTCAAGAAAATAGCGGAATTCTTCCGAAGAAATATACCATGTTTTTGGCATGATTAAATTGGATAGTTCCGGATAGTTGCTTTTTGCAGATTCAAGAATCTGATTTGCCATAAAAAAACCAGAGCCTTTTCCACCGATACGTCCAATACTTTTCGGTGAACTAATAAAACTATCTAGCAGTTTAAGAAATGCCTCCACAGGTAGGTGCTTATGAATTCTTGATATAACGTTTGGGTTTTCTGTAATAAAGCGTCTCGTCAATTCGACTTTTAGCCATCGGTTCGTTGGTTCACTGGACATTTCATTGTTTTTAATGGCTTTTATATAGCTAGATAATGCAGCGGAAATTTTTTTAATATCGGAATCTGGTTTGTCTACAATTTTAATTAATTCATAGGTCTTACCTTGATAAATCCAAAGATTTAAGTACTCATAAATTTGAGTATCAGTTAAGGTACTCATTGAATACTTAAAAAGTATTTTACTAAAAGAAATGATGTCTACTTCCGGAAGGGTTTCTAGAGGAGAGTTTATTTCAGTATCGAAATGATACGTATTCCAATTCATTTCTCTGTGTATTGCTTCAACAATGAGAGGATTCATCGATGCCAAAAGAGAGTTCATTTTCTCACAAACATATCGAAGTATATCATGATCTGTTTTTTGTAACAGTGTAAGAATCGCTTCCCAACGATTCTTATAATTATATGTTTGGAAGGAATCTCTTTTTTCAATGGAGTCGGCAATTCTTTTTGCTATCGTATTTAAAAGGCGTACTTCATGCTCCAAAAAGACAACATCGCCTTCATTAAATGTATGTTTGGGATACATGACCGTAATCTGTCCTCGTTCTTTATTATTCACTATAATTAAAGCACTTAGTTTATCAGACTCGGGTATTAGATTCTGAGGTTGAATTAATTGATTATCGAATGAAATAACGACACTACAACATTCTGTATTTCGAAATCCCTTTGGCAGGATAGCAGAGATTTTTTTGAGACTTTCAATGATTGAATCACAGTTTAGTGCTTCCTCAATTAAGTACAAGCATTCTAATTCTTTCGCTCGTTCCACCAAATCATCTTTTGAAATATTATTATATGGATTCAATAGACCCCTCCTTATGAATGCAAAAGAGTGTAAAACAATAGGAGATAGAAAAGAAATGCTTATTTACTACACAATCGGTGAGTAAATAAGCACATCCTTAGATTGGGATTATACCCAACCGCGTAATTTTACAGCATCAGCAACGCGATTGATTGCAATTACATATGCAGCATCACGCATATAAAGCTTTTTGTCCCTAGATAGATTATGTACCGCATGAAATGCACTAGTCATTTTTTGGTCTAGTTTTTCTAATACTTCTTCTTTTGGCCAGAAATAATTCATATTGCATTGAACTTGCTCAAAGTAGCTACAAGTTACGCCACCTGCGTTGCATAGGAAATCAGGAATAAGATAAATGTTTTTCTCTTTTATAATTTCATCACTATCCGGTGTTGTTGGTCCGTTCGCACCTTCACAGATAACTTTAACTTTGTCGCTGATTTTAGCTAGAGCAGGAGGTGTGATTTGATTTTCAAGTGCACATGGTAGTAAGATGTCCACATCCTGTGCAATCCATTCTTCACCGTCTAATAATTCGTAGCCCATATCAAGAGCTTTTTGCTTGTTGATGGAACCAAAAGAGTTTTTGATGGACACGAGTTGCTCAACGTCAATGCCATCTGTATTACGATATGTATATGATTTTTTTTCTTCATTATCCCAGCAAGAAATTGCTATGATTTTACCACCAAGTTTTGTATATAGTCTTGCTGCGTATTCTGCAACATTACCAAATCCTTGAATACTAGCAGTTGTAGTATCTATGTCAATGTTTAATGTTTTAAGAGCTTCTCTTAACGTATAAATAACGCCATATCCAGTTGCCTCCGTACGACCAAGAGAACCACCCATACCAACTGGTTTTCCAGTGATGGTACCTGGATAATGTCCACCATGGATAGTTTCGTATTCATCCATCATCCATAACATGTGTTGGCCATTGGTCATCACATCAGGAGCTGGTACGTCGCAAACTGGTCCCATTACTTTTGATAACTGTCTGACATAACCACGACATAATCTTTCTTGTTCTGCCATTGACATATTATGAGGGTCACAAATAATTCCACCTTTTGCTCCTCCAAGAGGAATATCAACAACTGCACACTTCCATGTCATCCACAAAGACAATGCACGGATTGTGTCAATGGTTTCTTGTGGATGGAAACGGATTCCTCCTTTGGCAGGGCCTCTTGCATCGTTATGTTGGATACGATATCCGTTAAATATTTTAGTTGTACCATCATCCATTTTCACTGGAATAGTAACATGAAATTCACGACTTGGTTGTCGAAGTAATTCTCTGGTTGCTTGATCTAAATCAATTAGATTGGCAACGTTATCAAACTGTGTTTGAGCTGAAACATATGGATTATAAGTTTTATTTTCCATTTCATACCTCTCTTTGTAAGAAAATTAAAGTCCAACGACTGTCACAAAGTAAAGCGTTGAATTATTGTTTTTATTATACTATATATTGGAATATTGTCAACAAATTAACTAGCACTAAATATTGAAATCATAGCACTAAAAGAATGAATTTTAGAAAGGTAATAAATAAAGAATAGTGTTAACGGACATATATCTTGATAAATTTATATTGAGGTTTGTACATCAATTATATAGTAATTAAGCTTTATATTTGATAAAATGATAAAATAAGGTAATCTTTCTAAAAATAAGAAAGAGGTATGGTTTAACGTTTTTACTGTAGAGTTCCGCAAAAAAAGTATTTCATAGAAAAGTATTTCATAGAAAAGTATTCATAGAAAAGTATTTCATAGAAAATTGCGAATCTTCAAGTCGTTCCTACCGATAGCATAGCAAAATAGAATTTTTAGTTTGAATTAGATGAAAGGAAAAAAGTGAATATGAAAAAAGGAGTTAAAGTGATAGTTGCAATCATAGCATTGTTG
>CAJJLI010000225.1 GCA_905192625.1 uncultured Clostridium sp.
CTACATAATCTGTATTAAAATCAGAATAATCCGCATTCAAGCAAGTAATATAGCGATTCCCATGTTCATCATCAAAGGAATTATCACATGGCTTCGTTAAATCACGAAAAGCAAATCCACCTAAGTCCCCTAATATATCTATAACAAGTGTTTCACCTGATGGAGGACTATATACATTTAAATGAACGGTCTCTTCTAGTCCTACACAGCAATCCATCCAATGGCTGTTCTCCATCAATGCATCTTCTGTCATAAAGATACCCGTTCCAGAATTCATAAATGCCTGATTATAATCAAACGGATTTATTTTGATATCACTACACCAATGCAATATATTTTCACCACCGTTGTACTTTGGTTTCATGTACGATGTCTGAAATTGCATATGATTCAATCCTTCTAACTGAATCCGAAAACTTTCTCCATAATCCTCCGATATTAAAACGATATCCCCCTCGTTTCGACAAATCGTCGTACACATAAGTAACCCTGGTTTTGCTTTGCAACTGGATATACCACTAAATCCAAAGTCGTATACCAAATTTTCTTTCCTTGCACTATTTTCTTTCCTTGTACTATCTTCTTCGTTTATAACAAAAATTCCCTTCTTTTTCGAATCCATCTTTATATTTGGTGTAATATCCTTATAATCCTTCACTGTACCATCTTCATAAAACGAATACCGAATAATTTTACCATCATAAGAATCACCAGAATCGCAACTATATCCTTCCAAAGTAATATACGAGTTAACCCCTGTGCATGCTAGCGTTACATAAAGATAGGTTCCATCAAATGTATATCGCTGCGCAACATGTCCTGAAATCTTAATGCTATTATGTATCAATGAACTAGGCATTTCCAGTTCAGAAAAAGTTTTTCCCGCGTTATACGATATATATAAGCTATGTCCTCGCATCTCATCATTTCTACGGTTATCAATTCCAGCAGTACCTATGACAATGGTCTGAGAACACTCTCCTTTAAGAGATCGTGGATCAACAAATACAAAGCTTAAGTTTCTCTCATTTTTACGCTGAGTACTCGCTTCCTCAATGGAAATCTTGTTCCATGTAAGCCCTTGATCGTAACTTACAAGTAAACCCTCCGATTGACTAGCAAAATAAATAATTTTTTCATTGTTCGGATCAACAATGAGCCTTGTCCCTGTACCCCTTCCCGGATTATTTCCATGCACTTTACAAGGTAGCGTTACATAAGCAAAGGTTTCTCCATAGTCTTTCGAAATGCAAAACACTCCTTGTTTACGGTCCCCACAACCACAAGCAATGTAAATAAACGATGGGTTATTACTATCAAGACCAATCGCTGTCGGATAGGTTTCACTTAGATCATTGATGGTAACATGATCCATCAATGACATCCATCTTTTTTCTTTAAAATTATACCGATATACTCCACCAATATCCGTTCTAGCATATAGAATATCCTCTACCGTTTCATGAAATAAAAATCCAGTAACATACCCTCCTCCAGGGATTGGTAAGTTTTTATACTCATATGGTATATATTCTGGCCTACTTGCATTTAAGATATCATAATTCATAACTACGACTCCTTTGCTTTTATTTATCTCCCTAAATCTCCATATTTTGTATATTTATCATATGGCAACTTTATCTTAAAGTCAAGTTTTTACAAAAGCATCATTATTTAATAACCGTTTATGAACTTATGAATATCATAATAGTAAAATGTATGATTACTGTCATCAATTTTAGTTTAAGAAATTGATGTATTGGAGGTTATATGGCAATACGAATCTTTATTGATCAAGGACATAACCCTGGTGGAATTAATGGTGGCGCTGTAGGTTTTGGTATAAATGAACAGGATGTCACATTTAATGTAGGGATGTATCTAGCTGACTTATTAAGAGAAGATCCTCGTTTTGAAGTGAGAACTTCAAGGCAAACAATTACTGAGATTATAGGGACTAGCAATGCAACTAGTTTAAGGGAACGTGTTACTATGGCAAACGAATGGCCAGCAGATTATTTTATCAGCATTCATTGTAATTCAAATGTAAATCCAGAAATTAATGGTTCCGAAGTATATGTGTACGCACTTTATACGGAAGCTTATAATTTTGCCCAATCCATTCTAGAATCTATGGTAGATGTCGTTGGTACTAAAAACAACGGTGTAATAGCAAATCCATCCCTGTATGTTCTTAGAAGAACCCAGATGCCTTCTGTGCTCGTTGAACTCGCTTATATTTCAAATTATGAGGATAATCAATTATTACAGAACAATCAATGGGGTTTTGCATACGGTATATACCTTGGTATTTTAAATTACTTTGGCTTTCAAACATTATAATATATAGCATAATACAATTCGCTTCATTAACATTCTATAAAAAAGAATGACTCTTTGATAAATACACTTTATTATGTTGGGTCCTACGATGAAAGAAAAAAGGTTGATACAAAATAATGTTTTCATAATACATTATTTTGCATCAACCTTATGATTTATCTACGATTTGCTATTTTGATTCAGTCGTTGCATAAGTCACCGTATAAGAGGTACTTAAGGATGGCAACTGAAGACTCGTTTTTGAAGTTGCGGATATTCCTTTATATCTTACATAAATTTTACTTCCTGCTGGTGCAGTTTTTTCTGTAAAACTGATTGCTTTGTTTGAAGTAACACTCTTCCAAAGAGCCGTATCCTCATTAAAAGTTTCTCCTTGTTTTACAACCACGTATTGGTACGGGTTACTTGCTTTCGCATCTGTAAATGTTAGACTATATTTACTAGAAGTATATCCCTCAATAACCTCAGTTGGCGCCACCCTCTGTGCAGGTATTGTTAAAAACTGAGTCTTAGAATATGGCTTGGTATCTGTTTCCTCGTAGCGGAACAAGATTACTACTTCTTTAGAAAGTATGGATTTGCTACTCTTTGCAGAGGAAGGAAGAATCTCATCAAGAGTCATCATCTTCATAGCATTGGTCCATTTTTTACTGTTTGTTAATGCACCACCCACCGAATAAATTTGGTACTCCATCGCATCCGTTGTCGATAATGTCATTTTTGTCACATTAACACTAACTTTTGGTGCATTTGCACGTTTCGTTAATGTTACAAGAACTTCTTTGCTTGGTCTTTCTCCCACATCATAAGCAGATGTTCCAGCCGTCTGTGGTATCCTTACATATATTTTAGAACCATTGGCACGTAATGCCTCTAATTCATCTAGGAACTCATCTTCATTGTATTGTGATAAATTCACAACATCGCTCCACTCATAAGAAGTTGCTTTTCTCCACTGGAACTCATATGCTCCATCTTCGTTATCAAAAGTAAGATATCCGGTTAATTTATCAAATTTAACACTTAGTTTTTGATTCGCAGCTGGAATTGTAACAGACACTACAGAGTCGTTTTCACTTCCCTTTAATGTCATCGTATAATCTGAGGTGCTTTTTATCCATGAAATGTCAAGATAAACAAATCCATTGCTTGAACTTCCTTCGACTTCATTCCATGTTTTCTTACTAGCATCGGAATAAAATACTTTCCCATTTCCATTGAGTGCGATTTTCATCTCCAATGTATCATAATCAATACTAGCAATACTTACTTCCAAAGCTTCCTTTGCACTTGCATCCATTGGAGTTGCCACTGCAAATAGCCCACATAGAAAAATACTAAAAAGGACATATTTTATCAGACGTTGAGTATTTACTTGAGCCGTTTTTACTTTAGTCATTCAATCACTCCTTATCTTACAACCGTAATCTTATAATTTGTAGTAATCGTCTTAAATACTTCGCCAGACTTCTTCTTTAAAGTGACTTTTACAAAATCACTAAAGCTACTACTACTTGTAAAATTAAGATCATCAATCATATTCGCAATCGACAAGGTTAATTTCGTATCATTGTCAATCGTTGTATAACTACCCATAATTTCTTTCTCATTCCACTTAACATCCGAGAGGATTAAATCATACTTTTGATAGATTCCTTTATCAATGCTTAGTGTAATTACAGGATTTGCGATATCATCCGATGTGGCCTCAGTTTCAAGTGCAGCTAAATATGCTCCTGCTGAAACACCAAAACCGCTAGATGAGCTTGATGTAGTTACAATTGGTTTAATATTCAATGAGATACCAGAGGAGATTACCTCATCACTACTTAAAGTGATAACAAATGGAATTTCAGTACCTAATTTAGCAAAGGTTAACGTGTCTTCAATGTTATCAAATTGTGCTTTGTTTGTAATCGTTACAGTAATCTCTAAATCCTCAGTGCTAGTTCTTTGATTAAACTCTATGTCTTGATTATTATAAGTAATTTTCGAAACAGTAACACCTGCTTTTTTAACACTGTTTAAATCTAAGACAAATTCAATCGTATCCTCTAGCGAAATATCAAGATATTTTTTATATTTTTTACTCTCAACTATTTTTGTTGCTGGAGAAATATATAACGTTACACCTTCACTGATAACTTCGCCATTGCTTAGCGTTATTACAGCATTTAAAAGCGTATCGATATTAGAAGCGATGGCCTCTAATTCTTTGATACTTGTAATTGTCACATCGATAGCATACATATTGGATTCTGCTATATATTTTGCTTTCTTTGTAGAAAACGTAACATCAGTGCCATTAAATTTAATGGATGTAATTGAGATATCCTTTGTTGGAACTGTAAGGGCGAATGTAAACGTAGTATCTACTCCACTTATTTTTTTAAGTTCTACCGTTTCAACTGAAGAAGCGGATGGATAACCATTGATTGTTGTCTTAAAAGGTACGGATGGTAAAGAAGTCTCCGTGGCTTTTTTACGAATAAAAATCTTTGATCCCGTAGGTGCATCCTCTTTGGCGATCTTCACACTTGAAGAAGTAACCTCTACCCAAGTAGCATTATCTTCTAATGTACGTTCTGGTTTAACAATGGAATATTCATAAGGATTGGTTGCAGATGCTTCTTGTAGCGTTACTTTTTCACCATCTACTACGATT
>CAJJLI010000226.1 GCA_905192625.1 uncultured Clostridium sp.
GATTCACATGAAAGCAGATCAAACAATCAGTGCAACAGCTCTTAATATGTTTGCACCAGCGTTTGCAATCTTTACTGCAAGACAGATTCAAAATATACAACAAATAAACTTTAATAATACATTTCGCATTGATGAGGTGCCGGTTCTTGGTAAGATACCAATCATAGGAGATATGTTTTTTAAAAATGCCTATATAACAACCTATCTAGGGTTTATTATTTTGATTGTATCGGTAATTGTCTTGTATAAAACTAGATTTGGGCTAAGGCTTCGGGCATGTGGCGAGCATCCCCATGCAGCAGAATCGGTTGGTATAAATGTTTATAGAATTCGCTACGCAGGTGTATTAATATCTGGCGCACTTGGTGGAATTGGTGGTTTAGTATTTGTTATCCCAAACTCCACAAATTTTAATGCAACCGTTGCGGGATATGGATTTTTAGCCTTGGCAGTATTGATTTTTGGTCAATGGAAACCGATGCGAATTCTTTGGGCTGCATTGTTTTTTGGACTCATGAAGACAATTGCTTCTTCCTATTCTGGAATTCCTACGTTAGCTGGCTTAGGTATCTCAAGTTACGTATATAAAATGATACCTTATATTGCAACGTTGGTCGTATTGGCGTTTACCTCGAAAAAATCACAAGCCCCAAGAGCAGCGGGTATACCGTATGACAAGGGACAAAGATAGATTCTTGTTCTTAGAGAGTATGACGCTTGAAACTCACAATAAAATTAATAACATCTCAACTTTGGAAAAAATTTAAAGTTGGGGATTGACTTTTACAGAGTAAAGTATTATTATAACAACATATTTATAATTTAAACCGTTGAAAAAGAAGAGTAAGCATAAGTATGAATTTACAGAGAGTCGCAGGTGGTGGGATTGCGATAAGGAATTTTTTGCTGAATGGGCTTTTGAGGGCAACCTTGAATAAGAGTAGGGGTTGACGGATTCCATAACCGTTATTTGTATGGCATATATGATGGTATATGTAAAGTGGACTTTATGTCAAATTGAGTGGTACCGCGGATTCTATTCGTCTCAAGCAATGTTATTTGCTTGGGACTTTTTTTATTTTATAGGATTCGGGTTTGAAAATTTTTCTTTTCCTTAATTTGCTTAACGCCCCTTTCTAATTACCAAGATTTAACCAATTAATTTAATTTTTAGGAGGAGTCGTTATGAGAAATTTAAGAAAAAGATTTGGATTATTATTAGTAACAGCATTGGTAGCAGGAAGTTTTGCAGCTTGTGGAACAAAAGAACAATCAACTGTAGGTAGTGCTAAAAAGGATATGGTTACCATTGGAGTTGGACAATTTGCAGAGCACGGATCACTTGATAATTGTAGAGAAGGATTTTTAGAAGGATTAAAACAAGAAGGATTCGTTGAAGGTGAGAATTTAAAAGTAATATATGATAATGCACAAGCGGATGTTACGACAGGAAATCAAATCATCGATAATTTTATATCCAAGAAGGTTGATTTGATATGTGGAATTGCTACACCAATGGCACAAAGTGCATATTCTGGCACAAAAAAATCCAATGTTCCAGTTATATTTACAGCGGTGACCGACCCAATTCTTGCGGAACTTGCGAAGGAAGATGGTACACCAGTTGGTGAAGTTACTGGTACTTCTGACAAGCTTCCGGTGGAAAAACAATTGGAAATGATTCGCAAAGTACTCCCAGATGCGAAAAAAATAGGTATTTTATATTCAACCAGTGAAGTGAATTCAATCGCTGCGATTGAAGAATATAAAGCAGCAGCAGCTGAATATGGTTTTGAAATTGTTGAGAGTGGTATTTCTACCTCTGCTGATATTTCCTTGGCTGCAGACAATATTTTAGGAAAAGTTGATTGTCTTAATAACCTTACGGACAATACAGTAGTAAGTTCTTTACCGTTAATTCTTGATAAAGCAAATAAAAAAAATATTCCTGTGTTTGGTAGTGAGATTGAACAGGTGAAAATAGGCTGTCTTGCTTCCGTTGGATTGGATTACTATGATCTTGGAATCCAAACTGGTAAAATGGCTGCAAAAGTTATAAAGGGTGAAGCAAAGGCAAGTGAAATTAATTTTGAAATTATTGAAGAGGCATCCTTTTATGCGAATCAAGAAGTCGCAAAAAACTTAGGAATTGAATTACCACAGGATTTGGTAAACTCAGCTGCGGAAGTATTCAATACAATAACAGAATAACAAGTGATAAGAGATTAAGGTGGAGGTAAGGTCATGGCAGTATTACTAGGAATTTTACAAGAAGGGCTTGTATACGCGATTATGGCACTGGGAGTGTATATTACGTATCGGATATTAGATTTTCCAGACTTGTCGGTAGATGGAACATTTCCACTGGGAGCGGCAATCACTGCAACATTAATTTTAGCAGGAGTTAACCCAGTGCTTACATTGTTCGTTTCCTTTTTCATTGGAGCATTGGCTGGAACTGTAACTGGTCTGATTCATGTTAAACTTAAAGTTCGAGATTTGCTTTCTGGTATTATCGTTATGACCGCTTTATACTCCATTAACCTTAGAATCGCTGGAAAAGCAAACCTTCCGATCTTTAGTAAAGATTCTATTTTTGAAAATGAATGGATTAATAATACATTTAGCAATGAATTAAGTAACTATGTGATGGTTTTCATACTACTTGTTATCGTAATTATTGTTAAAATTCTATTGGACCTATATTTAAAAACAAAGTCCGGTTTTTTACTAAAAGCCGTTGGTGACAATGAGACACTTGTAACTTCATTGGCAAAGAACAAAGGAAGTGTTAAGATCCTAGGTTTAGCAATTGCGAATGCCTTTGCAGCATTGGCTGGTAGTGTATATTGTCAAATGAATGGATACTTTGAAATAACCATTGGCACAGGTACCATTGTCATTGGCTTAGCAAGTGTAATCATTGGTATGAATTTATTTCGTAATGTGAAGTTTGTGAAACCGACGACAGCGGTTATTGTTGGTTCTATTTTATATAAAGCTTGTGTTGCAATTGCAATTAGTAGCGGTTTAACTGCATCGGATTTAAAATTAGTTACGTCAGTGTTATTTCTTATCATACTTGTGATTAGTGGTAAAAAGAGTAGGAAGGTGAAGTCAAAATGCTAGAATTAAAAAATATAAATAAGTACTATAACCCTGGTACAGTCAATGAAATGTGCCTGTTTGATTCATTTAATTTAAGCATAGCAGATCAGCAATTTGTCGCAGTGGTAGGAAGTAATGGTTCTGGAAAGACATCTATGTTAAATTTGATCTGTGGAAGTATTTCACTGGATTCTGGTCAGATTCTTATGAATGGAAAAGATATATCAGGACTCGCAGAATATAAAAGAAATCGCAAGATTGGTAGAGTTTATCAAAATCCAGCAATGGGAACCTGCCCTAGTATGACAATCCTTGAGAATATGTCTATTGCAGACAATAAGGGGAAAGCTTTTAATTTAAAGCCAGGTATTAATCGTCAAAGAATTGATTTTTACCGTGAAAGTCTTCGAATATTAAACCTTGGACTAGAAGATAAATTGGATGTAAAAGTAGGCTCTTTATCGGGTGGTCAACGACAAGCAATGGCACTTATTATGGCGACAATGACACCCATTGAGTTTCTAATTCTGGATGAACACACTGCGGCGCTAGATCCAAAAACAGCGGATATTATTATGGAGTTGACCGATAAGATTGTAAAAGATAAGAAGCTTACAACCATAATGGTAACACATAATTTAAGGTATGCAGTTGATTATGGAAACCGGATCATTATGATGCATCAGGGAAATGTAGTTCTTGATAAAGCAAATGAGGAAAAGAATGAGATAAAAATTGACGATATACTGCTTAAATTCAATCAAATAAGTATTGAATGTGGAAATTAGAGCTTTTTTCATACTAATCTTGGAAATGGGAATCACAGATTAAGGAATCACTGGTTAAAAATGAGTTTTTTGTTGAATTCTAGCAAGTTTTATGATAATGTTAGGATGATTATTTAACCAGGAGGCATCACTAAAATGTTTGAGATGAAAGATGAGTATTATATTGGTATTAACCAAATCGATGAGCAACATAAGAAACTGTTTCAAATTGCGGATGATACATATGAGTTGCTAAATAATGCCTACATAGCGGATAAGTATGATCATATTGTAGCATTACTAGATGAATTAAAAGAGTATACGGCAACACATTTTGCAGAAGAAGAAGCATATATGGAGAGCATCAAATACAAAAAGATTTTATCTCATAAAATAGAACACCATGAATTTCTTGAGAAGATTAACGATATCGAGCTAAATGATTTAGAAATGAATCAAGAAGGTATCATTATGGATATATTAAATTTTGTGTATGATTGGTTGGTACATCATATTCTTGATACAGATAAGTTAATCGTTGAAATAAAATAAATTTAAAATTAAAGCTATCGCAATCACTGGAATCTAGAAAGTGTATAAAACACTCTCTTTCATCTGTTTTGCGATAGCTTTTTTATTTTTTTATTATTAAAATTGCTCCTAGTATGAGATGATGCATAATACACTATAGTAAGGAAATTGAAAAAGGAATACAACATGAGACAGATGTTTGGTAAGAAATGCAAATCTTATCAGGAGTATTGTATGTATGTTGGTAGAGGCTACATAAAATTGGATGAAGTGGTTTCATTATTAAAGCAAACCTACTGGGCACAGAATCGGTCACGAGAGCTGATTTTACGAAGTCTAAACAATTCTAGATGTTATGGAATACGAGATAAAGAATATAATTTAGTGGGGTTTGCAAGAGTAATCACAGATTATGCAACGACGTATTATCTTTGTGATGTCATCATAGAGACAAATCATCAACGTATGGGACTGGGAAAAGAACTCATGGGATTTATTATAGAAGATGAGGAACTAAGTGGATTAAGTGGCATGCTAGTAACTGAAAATGCACATAAGTTTTATGAAAAGTTTGGGTTTGTAAGAGCAGGAGTACGTTTTAT
>CAJJLI010000227.1 GCA_905192625.1 uncultured Clostridium sp.
CAAGGGTAATCAGAAGGTAGCCAGATTGGTTATAAGGAGAGCCTCTCCAAATTGTCTTGGGTTTCTTTAATGATTATTTTCTTTTCTAATCCTAATGAAACGATATGTCGCTTGACAGCATCTATGGGCACTGCCAATACTTCTACTGCTTTTGCAGTCAGTTCATTTTCCGGTAAATAAACATGTCCATTTCCCGTTGCCTGCAACAATGCATATAAAATACCTGCACGCACTCGATAATCGGCATCGCTTCCAATACCAACTTTAGTGGCGATTTCATCGGCAATTTTAAATCCTACGCCAGTGATATCTTCCGCAAGCTGATATGGATTTTCCTTTATTATCTCATACATTCGTTCCCCGTAACGATTAAAAATCTTAACGGCTAAATTTAGTGAAATACCATACTTTTGTAAAAACAGCATCGCATTTCGCATTTCTCGTTTTTCTTGAAACTGACGATAGATTTCTTGCGCCATCTTCTGGCTAATACCTTTTACCTCAGCAAGACGTTCTGGCTCTTGCTCAATTATTTGAAAGGTCCGTTCTTTAAAACGTCTTGTTATTCTCGCAGCCAAAGCTGTTCCAATGCCCTTGATAGCACCAGAACCCAAATACTTTTCCATGGATAGGATGTCTTCTGGTTCTTTGATTTCATAGTTTGCAACCTGAAATTGTTCCCCATACATTGGATGCGCTGTAAAAGAACCTGTGACTTGAACAAACTCTCCTTCATTTATAAAAGAAAAAGTTCCAACACAAGTGATTTCTTCATCATCATTTACAAGACTTAGTACGGTATATCCATTATCAGCATTACGAAAAACTATCTTTTCAATATAACCTTCTAACACATCCGCCATAACTGTACTCCTTGCTTTATCATTTATGATTTCGTTAAATTTACCTACAAGCAAAAGAGAGCCGCTGCAAATCTTCTGCAACAGCTCTATCACTTATCTCATAGAAATCTATACCGTAAAAACGTCTTTATTGATTTCGTTTCATTGCTTCAAATAGTTGATTGGCAATTCCCAATTGACCACTTTCAGTAATTTGTTCTGCTACCTCTTCATATAACGTATCACCAAAATAGGAGAGATACGTATTTTCATCTTCCTCACTACTTGTCATTGTTTTTTTCACTTGTTTTACAACCTGCTCTACAAGGTAGGTTTCAAAACTCTTACAAGATTCCAATAGCTCTTCATCTGTGGCATTTGATAAATCTTTATTTAGTGTATTTTCAATCTGAGTAGCGTTTGACGATTTATTCGTATGAACAAGGGATGATGAATACAATGAATCTGAACCAATGCTTATACTCATAATAACCTCCCTGCTGCTTACGGCAGCTTTCGATTGTTTCATGTTTATAATAACCTACAATCCCGTTATCTACCTTCTAAGATTATTGGCTTGTTGTAACATCTCGTCAGCAGCTGTAATGGTCTTAGAATTCATTTCGTATGCTCTTTGACCAACAATTAAATTTACGATTTCATTTGCAGTATCCACATTCGAGCCTTCCAAATAACCCTGATGTATTTTACTCTTCTTTAAAGAAGAATCTTCGCTTTCAAGCCTTACCGTACCTGAATTTTCAGTGGCACCAAATAAACTTCCAGATAATTTTTCTAAACCAGCTGGATTATTAAATTGTGCCAATCCAATCTTAATTCCAAGGTTAACTGAAATATTATTATTGCTTGTATATGTTAAGTTTCCATATTCATCCATACGGACATTGCTGTAATCAAATTCTGTACTCTTAGAGCCATCCTCGATACCAGCATTCTTTTCTAAGTCTTGAATTTTAGTAAGCGTTGAAGTCATCACTGTATTCGAAAAAGTAATTGGTTCACCATTGGAATCCAATACAGCAAAACCATCTGAATTTGCAAGGGTTACACCATCACCACCAATGGCTAAGCCAAAGGAACCATTTCTTGTGTAAGCAGTTGTCCCATCGTTTTGTTGTACCATAAAGAAACCATTACCCTCAATGGCCATGTCCCAATTATTATCACTTTCTTGCAATGAACCTTGTGAAAATTGTGATACAATCGCTGTATTACGAACACCCAAACCAACTTGACCAATGACTGGTTTTTTATTTCCTTCATTGTCTGTTGTTTTTGTTTGAATCTTTTGATATAACAAGGATGCAAATTGAGCGGTCTCCTTTTTATACCCTGTCGTAGCTATATTTGAAAAGTTATTTGCAATTGTATCAAGATTTGTTTGCTGAGCATTCATTCCTGATGCACCAGTCCATAATGCACGCATCATACGTTTATCCCCCTATTATACCTTACCGACAGAAGTTGCCGCTAACTCTAATGTTGTATCCATTGTCTGAATTATCTTTTGATTTGCCTCATATGCCCTAGTTATTGCAATTAGATCTACCATTTCTGAAACTACGTTTACGTTAGATTGTTCTGTATAACCTTGTCTTATCGCACCTGTAGCTTCTTTTTCTATGGCACCTTCTACAGTTCCATACATGGTATCACCGAATTTTTTTAAATAGTTATAGTCTTCAAAATCAACTAGTTTAATTGTATCAACTAATTGATTGTCCGCATAGACATTGCCATTAAGATCAACGGCTACACTCCCAGTCTCTGAAGGAACTTGTAAGTATCCGCTTTCACTGAGTAGCTTATTCCCATTTACATCTACAATATATCCTTCTTTGTCCATGAGAAATTGTCCAGCTCTTGTATATTTCGTACTTTCGTTTCCGGCTTTATCTACAACACTAACGGCAAAGAAACCAGTACCTTCGATTGCCATATCATAAGTACCACTGGATTCTCTTAAGGAACCTTGAGTATAATCGGTATAGATTTCACCAATTTTAACTCCTGGTGTCATCTTGCCAAGCACCGAATTATTGTTCGTATTCGATGCATCTCTGACTTTAATCGTTAACACATCATCAAAAGACTGATTGGTAACTCCCTCACTTTTAAAACCAACGGTCGATGAATTTGCTAAGTTGTTTGATATTATATCAAGACGCTTTTGCTCATTCTCCATACCTTTCCAGCCTGTATACAAGCCTCTCACCATAGCAATCTCCTCCTCATCTTACCAACCCGCTGATTTCTGTACAAAATTATATTAATTCTTTTTTCCGCTTAAAAACTCAACATACTTACCAGTACCAATTGCTACTGCTGTCATTGGGTCTTCTGCAGTCATCGTCGTAATACCTGTCTTTTCTTCGATTAATTCTTCAAGACCGTAAAGTAAACATCCACCACCTGTTAAAACAATACCGCGGTCTGCAATGTCTGCAGCTAATTCAGGTGGAGTTTTTTCAAGCACGCTATGAACAGCTTCTACAATCTGAGAAGTTGTTTCTTTTAAAGCTTCTTCTGTTTCTTCCGACGTTACAGAAATCGTCTTTGGTAATCCTGTTACTAAATTACGGCCTCTTACATCCATAGCAATTACTTCTGGTCTACGGTAAGCTGAACCGATTTTAATTTTTATATCTTCTGCAGTACGTTCACCGATCAATAAATTATGTTTTTTACGCATGTAACGAACGATGGCTTCATCAAAGTCATCTCCTGCAATCTTTATTGATGTACTTACTACAGTCCCACCGAGTGAAATAACAGCAATATCAGAAGTACCACCACCGATATCTACAATCATATTACCACATGGTCTAGAAATATCGATACCAGCTCCGATTGCAGCCGCAATTGGTTCTTCAATGATAGCAACATCTCTAGCACCTGCTTGATACGTTGCATCTTCTACAGCCTTTTTCTCTACTTCTGTGACACCGCTAGGAACACATACACTAATTATTGGCTTTCTGAAACGTTGTTTACCTACAGCCTTTTGTATGAAATACTTAAGCATTTTTTCTGTTACTGTATAATCAGAAATAACGCCCTGTCTTAACGGACGTACTGCAACAATATTTCCTGGTGTTCTACCTAACATTAATCTTGCTTCTTCACCTATTGCTTTTATCTTATTTGTATCTCTGTCAAATGCTACTACGGATGGCTCTTTTAAAACTACGCCCTTTCCTTTTATATAAACCAAGACACTAGCAGTTCCTAAATCAATTCCGATATCGCTTCCCAACATCTGTGTATCTCCTTTCAATATGCCTACAATACAACTTATCTAAAGTTGACCTTTACTTTATAGAATGCTCTGCGCACTGTTAATCTGTGGTAAGAATAAAATATGGTTCTTACTTATGTTAAATTATCATGTAATTATTATCGCTATTTTAAGTTTAAACATACTCTATTATATTATAAACATATTTCATAAATTTTTCAAAGGAAATTTTCAAAAGTTTTCCTAGAGTTTGGAAATTCAACATCTTTCTACGTTAATAACCAGCAATCGATATGGAATCTAGCAATTTTTGCGGTGAAAACATGTACTAGGATTTACATATCTTATATATCGGCTAAAATAAAAATATCATGATACATGTTGATTATTTTTTGTATGTTTTACTTGTTCATTTTTTCTATAATTTAAAAAACCTCTCACTCAAATAAGTGAGAGGTTTTATCCCGCTACAACACAAATTATTTAAATTAAACCAATATCACGCAATTATTATGCGATGATAGTAGCAACTTTACCGGAACCTACTGTTCTACCACCTTCACGGATAGCAAAGCCAAGGCCTTGTTCCATAGCGATTGGGTGAATTAATTCAATAGACATTTCGATGTTATCGCCAGGCATGCACATTTCTGTACCTTCTGGAAGATTAACAACGCCAGTAACGTCTGTAGTTCTGAAGTAGAACTGTGGTCTATAGTTATTGAAGAATGGAGTATGACGTCCACCTTCGTCTTTAGTTAATACGTAAACCTGAGCTGTAAATTTCTTATAGCATTTGATTGAACCTGGTTTACAAAGTACTTGACCTCTTTCGATGTCTGTTCTTTGAACACCACGTAATAAAGCACCGATGTTATCACCAGCTTGAGCTTCATCA
>CAJJLI010000228.1 GCA_905192625.1 uncultured Clostridium sp.
TATGTCTTGACAGCCTTACTTACGCAGGTAATTTATCTACACTGGAACCAGTGATGAATAATCCAAACTTCCGCTTTGTTAAAATAAGCATAACAGATCGTGATGCAGTTTATAAATTATTTGAAGAAGAACATCCAGATGTGATCGTTAATTTCGCGGCAGAAAGCCATGTGGATCGCTCCATTGAAAACCCACAGGTATTCCTAGATACCAACATCATCGGCACTTCTATCCTTATGGATGCTTGTCGTAAATACGGCATAAAGCGTTATCATCAAGTATCCACTGACGAAGTGTATGGTGACTTACCACTTGATAGACCTGACTTATTCTTCACGGAAGAAACACCAATCCACACAAGTAGCCCATATAGTTCTTCAAAAGCTGCTGCTGACCTTTTGGTGCTCTCCTATCACCGTACTTACGGCCTACCAGTAACCATCAGCCGTTGTTCCAACAACTACGGACCATATCATTTTCCAGAAAAGCTGATACCACTCATGATTGCCAATGCACTTCATGACAAGCCACTCCCAGTGTATGGCAAGGGCGAAAATGTACGTGACTGGCTCTACGTGGAAGATCACTGCAAAGCCATTGATTTAATCATTCATAATGGTAAGGTTGGCGAAGTATATAACGTAGGTGGACACAATGAAATGACAAACATCGATATCGTTAAGATCATCTGTAAGGCACTTGGCAAACCAGAAAGCCTCATTACTTATGTTGCTGACCGTAAAGGACACGATATGCGCTATGCAATTGACCCAACGAAGATTCATAACGAACTTGGCTGGTTACCAGAAACGAAGTTTGAAGATGGAATACAAAAAACAATCCAATGGTATCTAGATAACAAGGAATGGTGGGAAACAATTATCTCCGGAGAATACCAGAATTATTATGAAAAGATGTATAAAGATAGATAAGATAGGATAAAAGAAACACCAGCAAGGAAATAGTTACTTGCTGGTGTTTCTTTAATATATCACTACGTTTGTTTCCATTCGAGGAGCTTCATATTCCACATAGAGAATCTCACCCTCCCCTCGTTCTTTTTGTACTTCGCTAATATAGAATTGAGTATCTTTCTACTTCGTTTACATATTCAAAATTTTATTCCATATATCTTCGACTACTGGAATGCCATGTTCCATATTCTCTTTTCTTGTTTTAAGGGAGCTTTCACCTGGATAAAAAATAGTACCATTTTCACTGATTGGCTCTGATTCTTTCACATCTGCAATAATTTTATCAACGATAGCGTCGATCTCTGATGTGGTACTAAACTTCGTCGGATCAATGGCCATTAGAACTTGTGATAACCCTGCTTCTTCACGCATATTACCACCAATGTCTCCTACTGAGTTGCCTCCAGATAAAATAGTTGCAATCATATCAAACACGATAGATAGACCACTACCCTTCCAAAAACCAACTGGCAGAACCCTCCATGTTTTTTCGATTTCACTTGGATCGGTAGTAATGTTATCTTCTGAATCATATCCACCTGGAACAGGAAGTGATTTGCCTTTTAACTTGTATTCCTCAATCTTTCCATAAGAGAACTGAGAAAGAGCACAGTCAATGACTACATGTTCCCCATTGCTTCTTGGGACAGACATAATGAATGGATTATTGCCAATCTTTCTATCTTTTGCACCATGCGCAGGCATATTTGGCATCGTATTTGTCCAGCAGATACCAATACACCCCTGATCTGCCGCCTGCCATCCAAAAGCACCACCACGCATCCAATGATTCGTATTTCTAATGGCAACTACTCCAATTCCATGTTCCTTTGCAAGTTCCGTAGCTCTATTCATAGCCTTCATTGCATTTGTATTACCCAAAGCGTAATTACCGTTCCATCGCTCCATTGCACCAAATTTCATTTCACATACCGGTTCAGCGTTTGGATTGATAATACCATTGTCTATATATGATACTACTCTTGGAAATCGATTGATTCCATGGGAATATACACCATCTAAACTTGTTTGCGCAAAGTTTGTAGCAGCTTCAAGAGCAGTCTTATCATCAAACCCTTTTTTAAGTAATACTCTATTAAATTCATTCAACATATCGTCGTATGCAACTCTCATAAATATCCTCCTTCGTCAGTGAAACGGCTTGTGTTTATATACTATTATAAACCATTTCGAAAATCAACGACGTTTTTACATCTGTTGCTCATGACCTTCCACACCAAAAACCCAATTCCACAGCCTACAGTATTCATAATCACGTCATCAATCTGACAGTATCCTCTTTTACTTAATAACTGAGCTCCTTCAATGAAACAGCTTAACAAAAAGCCAAAGACACTGCAACTAAGAAAGCTTCGTAACTTATTTAAAACGGTTGGGATTAATATGCCCAGTGGTATAAATAGTAATATATTTTCTACAACGTAAGAATTCCCCCTTGCATTACCTGTGACTGTTCCAAAGATACGCAAGTCAATCCCGTCCCGTGAACCGGCTTCCCTAGAAAGGAATACAATTTGCAACAGGACTAGAAGGTACGTTACGAAACATACTCTTAATATAGCATTCACGTTTACAATAGACTGCTTCTCTATCGTCTTCTTACCTATGAAATATTCAGCTACACATAAGACAGCACTTAAAATAACACCAATTAATAGTGACATTGGCAAGTAGTTAAGGCATAATAATAAGTCATCAAAAATCAAGTTCCACATATATACTCTTCTTTCCTAAATTTGTTTGCACTGCTTATGAGTATACTATAATCCCATGAACAAAACAATATTATGGGAACAGTTAACCGTCCTCGATGTCTTTATCATTCTGAAACTAATCTTTTTTCACCTTCTAATTCTTTGATTCCTTTTATATCCTGAGTTACTTCTAGTACTCCTAAATATTCACCATTCTCATTGCGAACCGCAAAATAGCGAATCAGAATAAACTTTGGTCCCATGTTAATCCAAAAATCTTCATGATCTTTTACACCATTTCTAAGATCTTCCACTATTTTTACTACAATATGAACACTTGCAGGTGGATGACAATTTGATACTTTCCTTCCAATAATAGCGGTAGTACGTGGAAAAATACGTTCTAACCCTTGTGAAAAATATCTTACCGTATCATCTTTATCTACAAAAGTTATATCAAATGGCAAAGTATTCAGCATAGCTACTAACTGTTCTGTCTCAAGGACACCAGTTGGTAAAATGATTTTTCCAGGTAACTCTTGCTTTAAATTTACTTCTTCTTGACTTTTCTTCTCTTCTTTTGTTATAGGTTGATATAGTGGAACTTTATCTAAGCCAAAATAACCAAACTCATCACTTTCTTTCGAAATTAAAACCCACTCTTCTTGTGTTAGATTCTCAAGAAGCATCGGAACCATAATATTTTCTTCTTTAAATATCATTTCAGTAACTCTAGTAAGAAGAGCCTTTATTTCACTTTTATCTACCTTGTTACTATTTTCTTTTAATTGAATCGTAATTTCCTTTATTTTGGCTCGTATCTCATCATCTACACCCCACATAACTTGAGTTGGTGCTGTAATACCGTAATTCTCCATGTATGGAAAGAATAAATTTTCTTTCTTTGCATAGTGTCTTGATATATCTTTAAGTTTTTCAAATTGCTCTATAAGCGTTTCTATTGCTTGATCCTCTGGCCATACACTTAATGTTTTTTGCATACTTTTAATATGTTTTTCAATCTCTGCGTTCTCTCGTTTGAGTGTATTCGCTGGATGACCAATAATTTTAAAAGGATCATTTTCTCTATGAATTTCCTCGATAGACCCCTTAAACACTGCCGCATGAACATCACAAAGTCGTTGAATCTCACTTATTGGCAATCCATCTGCTATTAATGCATTTTCTGCTTGCGCAATTTCTTCTGCGGATACACCCGAAAAAGCATCTGCAAATTTACCTTGTACTTCTTCTACACTTTTACCATCGTGCAATTCTTTTAATACTTCTTTTAAAATTGTTTGACGGTACTCTCTGTTATTAATATATTCACTCATATAAATCCTCCTTATCTTATTCCGTTACATTTTCATGCTATATAATGAGTATCGTATTTTTACACCTCGTATCCTTTTTCTAAAAATGCTTGCCGAATCACTTCCATATCTATTTTTTTGCTTGCTGCACCCTTAGGTATCGTCATAACTCTTCCAGCTGTTTGTAGCATTCCAGGTTTTATAATATCCTTAAACCCTAGATTTATAAGAATATCTATAATATCTGGATGAATTTTACATAATTCATAAACAGAATCTTTTAGGTCTAGCTTAATTCTTTCCATTTCTTTCTCCTTCTAATAAAACTCGGGTGATTTTTAGTGACTAATTTATATAAGACAATTATAAGTCAGTAGAAATAATTGTATGTATCTCTAGATACATTTATCTCGATTTGCCCCTAGCTTAACAATTCTGGGTACCACCCAAATACCTGTATTCTTCCCCAATCACTTGTTGTACCTGCTCCCTTTATTGGAAAACTAAACATAGATTTTACTTTGATTTCACTTATGCACGGTAGAACCCAAAGGATATTCTTGGTAAAATAAAGCAAAAAACAAAGGAAAAGGTATCTTATATGCAGAAAAAGAAATCCTTGCGTAGCCTATTTTTAAAAAATTTAATCATTGTATTCCTTGTTCCTTTTATGAGTATTCTGTTAGTTATTTGCTTTTATGCGTATGGACAGATGACAAAAGAGAATGAAAAACGTGGAGCGATGTATGCTTCTATGTTAAGTAATGAGATTGAAAGAAAACTTGAAAAGTATAAAGAAATAGTTGAAATGGCTGCGGACCGGGCTGAAGTAAAATCACTTGATTATACACAAGCGGAGCCTTACTTAGAACATTTGGCAGAAATCATGAGTAAAGAAGAATGGTCGTATTTTACTATAACGAATGCTTATGGTACAGAGCAGGCACACTCCGAGGGAATGATCGGTCATGGAGTATCTTTACGGT
>CAJJLI010000229.1 GCA_905192625.1 uncultured Clostridium sp.
TATTTTATGTTGGCGCCGGTGTAACATTTGATGGTGGAAACCGTCGAACGAACATAGATGAATATTACAGCAAATATGATATTATATTAGAAGGCAGAGATGCGGATGAATTTAAGAAACATGTCGCAGTTCAGGCTGGAATTGAGATAGGATTTGAAAAATTCTTAACCGAACATGACTATCATGCAATCGTTACGAACTTCCAGATGCTATCAGGATTACAGCAACTACCAGGTCTTGCAATTCAACGATTGATGGAAAAAGGTTATGGATTTGGTGGCGAAGGAGATTGGAAAACAGCAGCAATGGTTCGCTTAATGAAATTAATGACGGCGAACAAAAAAGATGCAAAAGGTACTTCCTTTATGGAAGATTATACATACAATTTAGTACCTGGCAAAGAGGGCATTTTACAGGCACATATGCTAGAAGTTTGCCCATCTATAGCAGAACAAAAACCATCCATTAAGGTTAGCCCATTGTCTATGGGAGATAGAGAAGATCCAGCGAGATTGGTATTCACTTCTAAAACAGGAAAAGGGGTTGCAACATCACTTGTTGACATAGGAACGCGTTTCCGCTTAATCATTAATGAAGTTGAGTGCTTACCTCTAGACATTCCAATGCCAAAACTACCAGTTGCATCAGCATTTTGGAGACCTGAACCAAATCTGTCAACAGGAGCAGAAGCTTGGATTTACGCAGGTGGCGCACATCATACTGCATTTTCATATGACATTACAGCAGAGCAAATGAGTGACTGGGCAGCAGCTATGGGAATTGAGTCAGTTATTATTGATAAGGATACAACGATACGAAACTTTAGAAATGAATTACGTTGGAATTCAGTGTTTTATAGATAAAGTTAAGGGCAGGTTATCGATTGTAATTCAGCGCTTGACATAAGCAGGTTTTATCGTCGCCAGCATGCATTGATAGAGTTTAAATAAATGATTGCCTCATAGAAGGAGAAAGAAACTTTCCTTCTATGAGGTATTTTTTCGCCAATTTTTGGGAAGAAAGAAGATATGAAATCTTGTTATATTTGATAAATTATAATATAATTGGTTTTAATGATTAAAAATGGAAGGGTTTCGGTGGTAAAATGAAGGGAATTATTTTGGCAGGTGGTTCTGGGACAAGACTGTTTCCACTTACTATGGTAACATCAAAACAGCTTTTGCCGGTTTATGACAAGCCTATGATATATTATCCATTATCAACGTTAATGCTTGCGGGAATACAAGATATTTTAATTATATCCACCCCACATGATTTGCCTAATTTTAAGAAATTATTAGGAGATGGATCAAATTATGGTATTCATTTAAGTTATGAGGAACAACCTTCTCCAGATGGACTTGCCCAAGCGTTTCTTATTGGAGAAGAGTTCATTGCAGGTGATTCTTGTGCAATGGTACTTGGAGATAACATATTTTATGGTAATGGGCTTACCAGTCATCTTAAAAATGCAGCAGCAAAAAAACATGGTGCTACCGTGTTTGGATACTACGTTGATGATCCAGAACGCTTTGGAATTGTTGAGTTTGACGAAAAGGGAAAAGCAATTTCAATTGAAGAAAAACCACAGCAGCCAAAATCTAATTATTGTGTTACTGGCTTATACTTCTATGATAATCGAGTATGTGATTTTGCGAAAAAAGTAAGACCATCCAAGCGTGGTGAATTAGAAATTACAGATTTAAATAAAATGTACCTTGAGGATGAAACCTTGGATGTGGTTACACTTGGAAGGGGTTATGCTTGGCTTGACACAGGTACAATAGATGCGTTGGCAGATGCGACAGAATTTGTAAAGGTTCTTGAAAATCGTCAAGGTATTAAGATAGCAGCCGTTGAAGAAATTGCATATAAAAATGGTTGGATTACAAAAGAGAAGCTAATGGAATCTGCTACCTTGTACGGGAAATCCGCCTATGGTTCCCATTTAAAGCAGGTAGCGGATGGAAAGATAATTTACTAAGGGCTTAAGAAAGAGAGGTAAAAGTAAAATGAAAGTAATTAAAACGGATGTAAAAGATGTTTATATATTAGAACCACAGGTATTTGGAGATCACAGAGGATGGTTTATGGAATCCTGGTCAGAGGCGAAGATGGAAGAAGCTTCTCTTCATTACAACTTTGTACAGGACAATCACTCTTATTCTGCTGAAAAAGGTACGCTTCGTGGATTGCATTTTCAAAAGGGAGAAGATTCACAAGCAAAGTTAGTTCGTTGTGGAAAGGGAGCAGTTCTCGACGTTGCAGTCGACCTAAGAGTAGGGTCTCCAACTTATAAAAAGTGGGTAGCGGTAGAGTTGAGTGCTGAAAATAAAAGACAATTGTTAATTCCTAGAGGATTTGCCCATGGTTTTTTAACATTGACTGATGATGTAGAATTTTTATATAAAGCAGACAATTATTATGCTCCACAATCCGACCGATCCATTGCTTGGAACGATCCTGAAATAGCTGTAAAATGGGGAATCGAACATCCAATTCTTTCAGAGAAAGATGCGAATGCCCCAACATTAGCAGAGAGTGATGTGGATTTTAAATATATTGAAAAATAATAGCTGTAACTGAAAAAGTAGCTATAGAATTTACAACTCCAATAACAGTAGATTAATAAAATTTTAAGAGATGCAGATTTACAAATAGCAATAGGTGCAGTATGCGTAATACTAAAAAATGATATTAAGAATAAAAATCTAAAATGAAGATTGATAATGAACATAGAAGGGTAACGATTCATGAAGGTATTAGTTACAGGTGTAAATGGCCAACTTGGCTATGATGTCATGAAGGCATTAAAGAAAAAAAATGTGGAAGCTATCGGTGCTGGACGAGAAGAGTTCGACATTACAGATTTTGAAAAAACAAGAGAGTTTATACAAAATAGCGGTGCCGATGTTGTGATTCATTGTGCTGCTTATACAGCAGTAGATCGTGCAGAAGATGAAAAAGAACTTTGCGAAAAGGTTAATGTCGCAGGAACAAAAAACATAGCAACAGTATGCAAGGAAATAGATGCAAAACTGGTCTACATTAGCACCGATTACGTATTTTCTGGTACTGGGGAAGCATTTTATGAAGTAGATGATGCAACCAATCCATTGAGTCAATATGGAAAAACGAAATTGCTTGGAGAAGAACTAGTAAAATCAATTCTTGAGAAATATTTTATTGTTCGAATAACTTGGGTATTCGGTGTAAATGGTAATAATTTTGTGAAAACGATGCTTCGCTTAGGTAAGGAGCGAGATAGCATAAATGTAGTTGCAGATCAATATGGATCTCCGACGTATACCGCTGATATAGCACCACTGCTTTGTGACATGATTATGACGGATAAATATGGAACTTACCATGTTACTAATGAAGGTATTTGCTCTTGGGCAGAGTTTACGGAAGAAATATTTCGACTAGTTGGTTATACAACAAAAGTAAACCACATAACGACAGAGGAATATCCAACCAAAGCAGTAAGACCTAAAAATTCTAGACTTTCGAAAGAAAAACTAATTGAATGTGGGTTCTATAAACTGCCAAACTGGAAAGACGCTCTTGCAAGATATTTGGAAGAGCTAAAAAACGAAGATTAACTTACTTCATGTCTGTTACCATGGAGGCGTATACAAACTAGATAGAAACAAGGTGCGGGTTTATTGCATCTTTCAGGAGGATCAGCATGCAAGAGGTTATCATCAGTATCTTAATTTTTTTAGTAGGTATAAGTTTTTTAATTATTTACAATAAAATATCGGGAGAAAAAAGACTACGTTTCTGGTTAAAACAACGATATGGTAAAATACCTGAGAGAAAAGACTATGATTTTGAAAAAATCTCATGTTATTGGGATAACGTAAAAGATAATATACCAGAAGATGAAAAGCTTGATGATATCACTTGGAATGACCTTGAAATGAACAATATTTTTACTAGAATAAATCAGTGTAATTCGTTTACTGGTGAGCAAATACTTTATTCTACGTTGCATCACACCATGGAAAATACAGATTATGTTGAGTCATTAGAAGAAAAGATAACCTTTTTTTCTAATAATAGTGGGGCGAGAGAGGATACCCAAGTTTTTTTACATGCTATTGCTAAGAAAGATGGAAGTTATTCTTTGCCTTTGTTTCTTAATAATTTAGATGTGGTGCGTATATCTAAGATCTGGTTATATCGATGTTTGCAAATATTACTTGTAGCATCATTTTTACCAGCAATTATAAGTAAAGACCCTGTATATTTAACCATTCCAGGTATTGTATTTTTAATTAATGCAGCAATTTATACGGTGACAAGAATGAAGTATGAGGTTTATCTAGACTCACTTACAAGTATTTCAGGAATTTTAGCGGTAGCATCAAAAATTGCAGGTTTAAAAACAGTGTCCAGTGAAGAGATATTTTATGATTTTAGAGAACTAACAAATCATTTTAAAAAGCTATCAAATCATATTGGTCAGTATCAACAAAGGAAAACGTATACATTACTAGGTGGTGAAATCGGTATAATTGTTGATTATTTTATGGGAGCTACATTTATAGATTTCATAAAGTATGACAATATTCTACGTATGATTCATCAAAATCAAAAACAATTCATGGAATTATATCATAATATAGGTGAGCTTGATATGGCAATTTCCATTGCTTCATTTCGTGAAAGTATCCCATTTTATTGTACTCCTAGTTTTCAAAAAGAGCGCAATTTGCAGATCGTAGAAATATACCATCCTCTGGTTGAAAATCCAGTATGTAACTCGGTTGGGTTAGAAAATAATTGTATCATTACTGGCTCCAATGCTTCGGGAAAGTCAACATTTATTAAAGCAGTCGGAATAAATAGTGTTCTTGCACAAAGTATTCATACTTGTACAGCGAAAGAATTTGTAATACCACGAACGAGAGTACTTACCTCAATGGTGGTGCGAGATGATTTGATGGCTGGTG
>CAJJLI010000230.1 GCA_905192625.1 uncultured Clostridium sp.
TATCACATTAGTTCTTTCTGTGTATTCTTTAGGACCGGTAAATCCACCTACCTGAAACGCTGTTGGTGGCAGCGGTGCAGTAAATAGGGTATCTTGGCTGGCAATAAAATAGCAATTATCAAAGATGATACGATCTCCATCCACATAAAGTGCTAAGGCTTGTCCTACTTCTCTTCCAAAACCAGCAGAATTTTCAAATATAATATTTTTAGCTGTAAAATCATGTGTGTCAATGAGAACACTATAAGAGCGGAAGGTACCGCGCTTACTTCCATCTTCCATAATCATGTTCGCGTAGTCATCGTATGTAATTATCGTATCTTCCACATCTTCACCTTCTAAAGTGATGTATGGTTTATTAATAACTAATTTCTCTTTATATGTACCTTTACGAATAAAGATAGTAATATGCTCTTTATTGTCCTCAGGAATGGATGCAATTGCATCTGAAATTGTGTGGAAATCGTTCGGATATTTTTCAGGGGTTTCATTAGAAACATAGATGATAGTACTCATAGGCATTTCCTTTCTCTCGCTGTTTAATAAATTTTACATATAGTTTCATTATACCACCGGAATGTTTACTTTTGCAATGAAAGAAGTTATAATGAAAAAATACTACGAAAAAGGGGAAAAATCATATGATTAGGGAAACCTTTCAACATATTTTAGATAAAAAAGACGTTAGACAAAACTTAATATTATTAAAAGAGGAACTTAGAGAAGACAATAAAAAAGATACTCATAACAAAGAATCTTTGTTATATTATCTCGCTGGAAATTATGATATATTTTATGAATTATTAGAAGATGAGGATGCAAAAATCCGTAAAAATACAGCAATTATAATGGGAGAATTAGCGCAACCTTGCTTTTTACCTGCTTTATATAGTGCATATCAAAAGGAAGAACAACGATTTGTAAAAAGTGACTATCTAAAAGCAATGGAGGAATTTGATTATCGCGAGTTCTTACCAGAATTAGAAAAGCGTATTGAAGAATTAAACAATGAGACAGTGACGGATGAAAATAAAAAACATATTACAGAGGAACTTAAGCAATTAACAAAATTAGTTGTTACGGTGAAAGGAAGTAAAAAACATAACTTCACTGGCTATAATGTAATGTCTGAACTTGTATTATTAACCAATCGAAATCATATACACGTGACCATTGATCAATTAAAAAACATGCCAAGAAAAGAATTTTCTGCAGGTGTTATGATTAAAACCAGTGAGATTGAGAGAATTTTAGAGATACGTACGTATCAAGAGTTACTGTTTGCGCTAGAAGAAGTAAAGACAGTACCTATGGATGCAAATAAGGCTGCAAAAAAGCTAGTAGAAGGAAAATTTCTTGATTTCTTAAAAAAACGACACGATGGAGATGCACCATTTTATTTCCGTATCGAGTTAAAAAGCAAGTCAATTGAAAACAAAGGATCTTTTGTAAAAAAATTGAGTACAGAAATTGAACTCTTATCCAATCGATCCTTAATTAATTCCACATCCAATTATGAAGTTGAGCTAAGATTAATTGAAAATAAAGATGGTAATTTTAATGTATTAGTGAAGCTTTATACATTAAAGGATGAACGTTTTGCATATCGTAAAGAGGTAATTGCTACAAGTATTCACCCTGTGAATGCGGCACTTACCATTGAATTAGCAAGACCTTATTTAAAAGAAGAAGCATGGGTTTTAGATCCATTCTGTGGTGTAGGAACGATGTTACTGGAAAGAGACAAAGTTATTCCTACGTATTCCATGTATGGGCTTGATATTTTTTCAGAAGGAATTGATAAAGCTAGACTTAATTCTAAGGCTGCTGGCCGTATTGTAAATTATATCAATCGAGATTTTTTTGATTTTAAACATGAATACTTGTTTGATGAGATTATAACGAATATGCCAAGCATTCGAGGAAGGCAAGAGGAAGAAGCATTATTCACTTTATATAAGAAATTTTTTATGAAAGCGAAAGAACATTTAAAACAAGATGGAATCATAGTTTTATATACACACAATCGAGAATTTGTTCGTCGTTTGGGTTCAAAAGATGGATTCCGTATAGAAAAAGAATTTGAAATTTCCATGAGAGAAGGAACGTATGTGTTTGTAATACGTTATATGTAATATTAATACGAAATATAGTTGCCATGCTAGAGCATATTGTTACGAATGATGGTGACGCATAAATAAGTGAACGATAGAACAGATGCAGAATTGTTTGAAATATTATAAATTTTGGATCTTTGAAGTATTCAAAATGTAATGACCTTATGATTATACTTTTTATTATCTATAAATAATAGTTTAATTATAAAGTCATGAATTAGGTAGAAAGGAAGTACAATGTTAAAAATAGGATCACATGTTGGAATGAGTGGAAAGGAGATGTTTCTTGGTTCAGCCAAAGAGGCAAATTCCTACGGTGCGAATACATTTATGATTTATACAGGTGCACCACAAAACACAAGAAGAAAGAAAATCGAAGAGTTAAACATTGAGGCTGGTAAAGCATATATGAAAGAGCACGGTATGTCAGATATTATTGTCCATGCACCTTATATCATTAATCTAGGCAATACGATAAAAGAAGATATATTCTCGTTGGCTACAGAATTTTTAGCAATGGAATTAGAACGTGCAAGTGCACTGGGTAGCAAGCATTTGGTATTGCATCCAGGGGCGCATGTAGGAGCTGGTGAAGAAGCGGGAATTAAACAAATCGTGAAAGGTTTGAATGAAGTTTTAACGAAAGATACCGATGTCTTTGTTACTTTAGAAACAATGGCAGGTAAGGGAAGTGAAATAGGAAGAACATTTGAAGAACTTGCTAAAATCTACGATGGAGTATCTTATAATGATAAATTAAGAGTATGTTTTGACACCTGTCATGTAAATGATAGTGGTTATGATATCGTGCATGATTTTGACGGAGTCATCCAAGAGTTTGATAAAATTCTAGGAAAGGATCAAATAGCAGTATTTCATATCAATGATAGTAAAAATGAAAAGGGTGCTGCTAAAGATCGCCATGAAAACATCGGTTATGGTTCCATCGGATTTGATGCATTAATGAATATCGTTCATCATAAAGATTTCGAACATGTTCCAAAAATCTTAGAAACACCATTTGTACCTTTGGATGAGAATTCAAAAAAATCATTCGCACCGTACAAATATGAAATTGAAATGTTACGTCAAAAACAGTTTGATGATGCACTTTTAGAGAAAGTTAGAAATCAGGTTTAATTGTTAAATTTGTTCTAGGAGGGGGTCTACATGAAGAATAGAAAATTATTCGGTATACTCATCATGTTACTAGGAATCTGTGTTTTTTTATATCCTGTGGTAAAACAAGCGAATGCAAAACGAGTGCAAAAACATCTTATGAATGGTATCAAAGAGGTGATCGAAGAAAATATGGTTACGGATAGAGAATCAAGTGAGGATACTCTTGGCGATATTGATGACCTTACAAACAGTACCATCGAAGAAGATTATGCAGACTTAAGTTTAACAACAGAGGAACAAACAGAAGAAGAAACTCCGAACAATGTAAGAGATCGTTTGAAGAATCAAACGGTCTTAGGTATTATTGAAATCGAGAAAATTGATTTAATCTATGCTGTTGTAGAGGGCACGAAAGATGAAAATCTTGGTGTTGCAATTGGACATATGAAGAATACAGCGGCATTTGGGCAGCCAGGTAACTGTGCCCTTGCGGGTCATCGAGGTGGAATTAGTGGACCTTATTTTAAAAAAATAGATAAATTAAAAAAAGGTGATTTAATCAAATTAACCGATGCGAATGGAACCGTATATTCTTATTATGTAACAGAATCCTTTGTTGTAGATCCAAGCGAAGTTTGGGTAGCTGAAAATAATACAGAGGAAAAGATGTTGACATTAATTACGTGTGAGAATAATTCAACAAAGCGTCTCATTGTACGCGCAATAGCAGAATGATAAGCTACTCCGTGTCTATAGGAGCACATAGCGGAAATGAATACTTTAGCACAAAATCCCAAGATACAAACTTCCAAGACACGGAGAATGCCCTGAGAAAATTCTTTGTCCATGCACTGATTATGAAATATATTTGAATTTAGATGACTAAGAACGAGAGATTATTAGATTGGAGGAAGCTATGAAGTTTTTAATCAGTACTAGTGTAATTATTCTAATGATACTCTTGTTCGTAATATGTATGCTGGTGGTTATTACTTGGAAGTTATCAAATCGAATTCTAAAGCCAACTTCATTATCAACGAAAGAAGTATACGAGAAAGAAGTGTTGAAAGGGAGATTGGATGAGAATTTTTTTGAAAAAGTGAAAAAAGAAGAATTCATGGTAACTTCTAGGTTTGGTTATAAACTAACTGGCTTGATTTTATCCAATGACTTCACAAAGCAACCTGAGAACAGCGAAAAAGTTGCAGTCTTATGCCATGGCTATACCTATGGTAAGTATGGCGCGATATGCTACGCAAGTATTTTAATGGAACAAGGATTTACCTGTGTGATATATGATCATCGAAATCATGGCGAGAGTGATAAAGTGTATACGACAATGGGATACTATGAAAAGTTTGACTTAATGACAGTCGTTGATTTTTGTTATGAGCATTTTAGTGCAGATATAAAAATAATCACACATGGAGAATCTATGGGTGCAGCAACGGTATTAAGTCATATGGAAATAGATGAACGAGTAACTTGTGTTATTGCAGACTGCCCGTTTTCAGATTTGAACGCTTTATTACAACATCAATTAAAAGAATATTATCATTTGCCTGCACCTTTATTATTGCCAATTGCTAATTTAATTTTTAAGATTAGGGCTGGGTTCTTTATAAATGAGGTGTCGCCTCTTCAAAGTGTTATTAATACCAAAACACCAGTTTTATTTATACACGGAGGAAAGGACACCTATGTACCTACAGCTATGACGC
>CAJJLI010000231.1 GCA_905192625.1 uncultured Clostridium sp.
ATAACGATGCAAACTATACCTATGATTGCTGTCGCATATAACAGACGATTGGCTAGAAAGATGTCCTGATAAGTTATGGAACGATTGGAATCACCGATAAACTTTTTCTTGTATAATTTCCCAAAGTAATAAGCATCTCCGGCCAATTGAATGTTAAGAGCACCTGCACACACCGATTCTGTTTGAGCAGAATTTGGACTCGCATGATTGTACCGGTCTCGTTTGAATATTTTATAGGCATTCTTTGCATCAAGTCCAATGATTTTACTTGCCATAATCATAAGATATGCAGACAGCCTAGCTGGTATATAATTTAAAATATCATCCAATTTTGCAGCTGTCCTACCAAAATACAAATACCTTTCATTTTTATATCCAACCATAGAATCCATTGTATTTACAGCTTTATAAAAGAAACCCAATGGTGCTCCACCTATCGCCATAAATAACATCGGGGCAATGATACCATCTGATGTATTCTCTGCTACCGTCTCTACTGCTGCCTTGGCAATCCCTTCTTCTGTAAGAGTCGCCGTATCTCTACCTACAATCATAGACACAGCCTTTCTCGCAGCTTTTATATCTCCTTTTTTAAGTTCATAATAAACTTTCATACTCTCATCCTTCAATGCCTTGGTTGCAAGAAGTTGATAACAAAAAATACTCTCTATTATAAGCCTTAGCACAGGATGAATCTTTCCTGCAAGAAAAAGAATGCCAAATGGAATGATACTGGACACAAACAATACAATAACTACGAGCACTCCACCACTGATAAGTTCTGCCCTCTTTTTGCTTGGAAAAATTGCACGCAATATCTTTTCCGTTTTGGATATAAGATGACCGATCAAACGAACTGGATGATATAAAAAATAGGGATCTCCAAAGCATAGGTCCATGATAAAACCAATGCAAAGAGCTGCTAATGTTAAATTCATGCTACTAACCAAGCCTCCTCTCTACAATCAGTTCCTTTACTCCAAGCATCCATAAGTTTGTATCTACTTGAACTTGATACCCCTCTGCGTTTCCTACTTGCCATTCATAATAGTCTTTATGGGGTTTGGAATACGAATCTAAAATAGACATAATCGTACCACCGTGCACGACCAATGCTATTATTGCATAGTTTTTACTTATTGCTTGTAACATTACCTGATCAAACCCGTGAACGCAGCGACGTATAAATTCCTCTTTTGACTCTCCTCCCGGAAAAGCAATCTCTCCATTGCTATCAATCCATTTTTGGTAATCTTCATCACCCGATAGCTCCAAGTAATTTTTATATTCAAAGTTTCCGAAGTTACATTCGGTAAAATCCTCAATAATGCACGGTGCCATGTCTTTATAAATCACTTTCGCCGTCTGTAAACAACGGATTTTTGGACTTACAAATACAGCATCTACCGGATGAAATACTCGACTTTTTAATTTATCTAAACTCTCAGGCAATACTTCTTCATCTGTACTCCCGACGTATCTTTTTTCTAAATTCCCTAGTGTCTGACCATGACGAATCAATAACACTTCCATGCATTACACTTGCCTTTCTATCGTATCTATTTAATCTTTGTCGGTATCCCACAAAGAACACGAATTACTTCACTTGCTTCTTTTGCTAAATAGCAGCACACTCGCCCCGTTTCCTCCCGGTACCTTCTATCAAATGGATCCAGTGGAACAATTCCGTAACCAATTTCATCGGTGATAATAATCAAATCTGGGTTCTGTGCTAAGATTTTATCAACCTCATCAAACACAGCCATTCCGTCATTTAGATAACGTTTTATCAATAAGTGAAAATTTAGTATTACTTTTTTTCGAACAAGCATATCATAGGAATCCATTTCACCATCAAATACTTCCTCGGATTGAATATGAAATCGCCTCCTAACATATTCTAATTTACCTTGATATGCCCCACCTATAACAAGTATCATTACAAAACCATGCCTTTCTCTCTACCTGTAAACCTTGGGCCACAGGCACAAAGTTGCGTGTGTAAGATTTATCTTTCACACGAACCTCCAATATTTCAATAAGCTTTTAATGTGAATTTAGACAACGAAATTTTTTATAACAAATAATCCACAACTACTGCAGTGATTAGTACAACCAATTCACAAACTTGCAAAAAGTATCCAGCTAGGTCACCTGTGATTCCACCAAATTCTTTATACGACATAATTCGGTAATATAAAAACACGATACCACTCATAAAGAAGCATAAGATACCCATCGGCAAATCGATCCATGGCATAATCACTGCGCAAGCAATCACATATAGTATCAAAACGATTCGTACCCTCGTTTTTTCCGCACTATCTGAAAATGTAGCCAACAATCCTTCTTTTTTTGCCCCCTTAAAATATACAACTCCAAGTCCACTAAGCGCACGTGACAATACATAAGATATGGCAATGATTTTAATAGAACGATTGCTTATTTCACTAGTAAATCCAAATAAAATAATTGCATACACCATACATTTAATCACCGCAAATGCACCAACATGTGGGTCTTTTAATATTTCTAACTTCGCTTCTTTCTCTTTATAAGAATTCCTAGCATCCATCGTATCCAACCATCCATCCATATGGATTCCACCGGTAATTAATATTGGTATGACAGACAAAATAGATGCTTTTATGATATCACCGCAAGCAATACGTAAAAGAAAATAATACACCCCATACATGACGGCACCAATGACAAGACCTATCAGAGGAAAAAAACACATTGCATATTTCATATCTTCCTTCTTCCAAGAAGCCCTTGGCATAGGGATTTTTGAATACATAGAAAATGCATGTACAAAAGAGGACAATACTTGTCTCATTTCATCTCACCAACCTTTCCATCTATTCCTTTGTGAAACACTGGAATTGAATAGACTACCTCAATTACTTGATCTGCTATATCTGCTAATCTGGCATTGATGATTCCTAAAAATTTCATGTAGCGTAAACTTTCTTCGTCATAAGATAAACCATCCGAGGATATCTCATTCGTAACAATAATCACGTGTTCCGCTTGTTGTATAAGATGCATAACTCCTGCTAAGATTTGTTCAACACTGCTTTCTTTTGCTCCTGTTTCTAAAAACATCTCATTTGCTAACAAATTCGACATACATTCAAGCAAAACAATAGGCTTTTTTTTAAAAGTAATCTCAGAAAGATTCGTAAAACATTCTAAAGTTTGAAAGCGTTTCTTTTCTCTCATCTGACGATGCCTTTGAATCTTTTCCTTACTCTCCTCACCAAAGGGTAGCATAGTGGCAATATAAATCAATGGCTCTTTCCCAAACGAAACAGCGATATTCTCCGCATATTCAGACTTTCCACTACCACTTCCTCCAGTCACTACAATAAGCATGACTTCCTCCTAACTGCCCTTACGACTCAAACGGTTTATATTCCTTAATTTCAATTTCTTGAAATGTGCTCATTTTTTGGTACACATTCACCGCCATCTGTAGAATCGGTAGAACTGCAATCGCACCAGTACCTTCCCCCAAATACATATCACAGGTGATAAATGGTTTCATTTGTAATGCATCTAATACGAGTTTACCTGCTGGCTCTTTCGATGCATGGGATGGGAACATATACTGTCTTGATTTTGGTTCAATTGTTGCAGCTAGTAGCGCCGCAACGGATGATATAAATCCATCAATAATGATTGGTACCTGGTGAATCGCTCCTCCAAGGAAAACGCCAACTAAACCTGCAATGTCATAACCACCCAATTGTGATAATAAATGGACTCCGTAAGAGGCAGGATGTTCTGTTTTTGTTAATCCATCCGCCATTGACTTTAAATTTGTGGTTTCATTGTTCTTTGAATCATTGCTCTGCGAATAATTACCCTGTAAATCATTATTTTTTAAACTTTTTACAAATTCTGTTGCATGATATCGATCAATTGCGCGTTTAATTGCATTTATTTTAAGTTCCAATGATGTATTGGAAAGACCTGCTCCTTTACCAGTAACAACTTCCGCCTCTTGATTTAACAACACTGCGGCAAGTGCACTGCTTGGAGTTGTATTACCAATTCCCATTTCACCTGTTGCTAAGATATCATAACCTTTTTCTTTTAATTCAGCTACAATATCAATACCGATGCAAAGTGCTTCTTCACATTGCTCTATACTCATTGCAGCCTCTTTTGCGATGTTGCCAGATCCCATGGATATTTTGCGGTTTACCAAAGTCATTGGATATAACTGAGTTTCATTCACTGGTGCTGCTTTCATACCAATATCAATTGGAAAAACATCCACTCCAATTGTGTCTGCCATCGCGTTTACACTTGTCTTACCTTTTGTAAAATTATTAGCTACAATATTAGTAACTTCATAACCAGTTTGTGTTACTCCTTCGTCTACAACACCATGATCTGCACACATAATAACCAAACCTGCTTTCTTTACAGAAACTTGATTTGCATCTTTTGATATCCCCGCAAGACGAATCACAGCTTCTTCCAGTCTTCCTAAACTTCCTAGCGGTTTTGCTATCGAATCCCAACGTAACTTTGCATTCACTTCCGCTTCCTTTTCCGGTATTGATATCGTTTGTAACCTATCATATATTGTCATACTTTTACCTTGCCTTTCCGCTTTTATTACATCGAAAAAAGCCTCAGAGGCGAATGCAATCTGCCCTGCACTCTAACCCCTGAAGCTGTTTATTTTATTTATTTATTTTCAAATGCTTCTGGATGGAATAACTTTGCTAATTCTTTAATCCCTTCTGCATTACGATTTCCTTGGCGATCTAAAAGATTTGTATCGATTACATATACTTTGCCGTTTTTCACTGCGCTTAATTCTTTGTAATTATCAGCAGTCATAAAATCGTCTTTATAGTATTCTGGTAACA
>CAJJLI010000232.1 GCA_905192625.1 uncultured Clostridium sp.
TAAAGGATGCTCCAACCGCAATGTTATCTACATTGCCTTTTAATGAACTAGGAACTTTTAATAAAGTATAGCCCGGTGAAATATTAATCTGGCTACTCTCATTATATGATAAATCTAATTTAAAGAAAAAAGGTGCAATTAATACAAATAAAAATATCAAAATAAATCCAACAAATCCCGTCATTGCAACTTTATTGGATGCAAAATTCTTAACCATTGTACGTAATGGGCTTTGGACTTGTTCTTCTACAAATATATCTACTTCTTTTCTGTTTCCTATCAACCTGTCAAAAAGTAAGGATAAGAAACTTTTTTTGTTTTTATTCTCTTTTCTCATCGAATCTCTCCTTACTTATTAATACGTATTCTTGGATCAACTAAACCATAACTTAAGTCAATAATTAAGTTACCTACTAAGCTAATTACGACATAAAACATCTGTACTGCGATAACTAGTTCATAGTCTAGATCCGACAAGGCTTTATAATAAATCTTACCCATTGCATTTAACCCAAACATAGATTCTACAATAATAGAACCTGAGAAAATGGATAAAAACCACCCTATGATTAATGTTATAACTGGAAGAAGGGCATTTCTCCAAGCATGAGAATAAATTACTGCTTTTTCTTTCAGCCCCTTTGCTCTTGCAGTTCGTACGTAATCCATACGAAGTGCATCTATCATTGCAGCTCTAACGTATCGTGTCATACCTCCTAGAGCCGAAACGGTCATAACTAAGAGCGGAAGCGTAAGATATTTCATTCGATCTAATAATGCTTCAATCGCTGTCCCCTGGAAATTAGGAGTGTTCATACCACTAACCGGAAGCACTTTAAGTTTAACCGCAAAAATGAAGATAGCAATTAACGCCAGAATAAATTGTGGCGTGCTATATCCAACTATAGTTAATACTTGTACGGTATTGTCAAATTTTGAAAACTTTTTCACTGCACAACGTATTCCTAGTGGAATCGTTATCACCAATGCTAAAAATATAGACATTATGTTAATAAATATTGTATTTTTCATTGGTGTCTTAATTACATCAACAACTGGTTGTTTGTAAGTTTGGGAAACACCGAAATCAAGAGTAACAATATTTTTTAGCCATTTTACATAACGAACTGGAATTGGATCATTTAGTCCAAGTTCTTCTCTTGCTCTTTCATAAGATATCTGAAATTGTTCTTCTGTCAACTTATCTATTTGATTTGAAACTTTTCTTAATGCTGGATCTCCAGGGATCGAGTTATATAAGAAAAATATAATTCCTGATAATATAAGGAATACAAAAAATATATATATTATTCTTTGACCTATGTATTTTAACATGCTACTACCTACCTTTTCACACCTATGCTCTCCTTTTGCACACTGCATGTTGAATGAACATACACGATTTCATTCAATATGCAGCAAACAAATTGAACCAAAAACAGATTCATTCAACTTCATTTAAGAATCAAGAAAGAAGGGGCTTTCATCCCCTTCTTTCCATTACTACTTAATCCGTAGAATAAGGCTCATAATGATTCCTATGCAATAATTATTCTGTTACTGTACAATATGGAAGTTGTTGTGTTAAATCCCATAATGCATTAATTCCTTCGTAATTTTGAAGTTTTACATTATAAAAGTCATGATATAAGTTGGAGTATAGTGGCAAGTCAGGTAATAATTCATTCCATTTTTGTTGGAATAGAACCCATTTTGCTAAGAAGGATTCATCATCTCCTGGTGTTACTAATACCATCTCAGCTGCAAGATCAGCTAACTCTTGATCTGAAATCTGATTGTAGTTTGCTGTACCACCAATTTTATAAGTTTGTGTTTGATTATAAGCTGGTGTAAATCCAACACCCATGTTAAACATGTGGTATCCTGGTTTTCCTTGATAATATGTAATTAATTCGTTAAATGACATAACTGTTTGATTGATCTTAACACCAGCATTTGTTACGTCAGGGTTATTTGCAAGCATAGTAACAAGTAAGTCAGATACAGAGTTATTTTCAGAAGAACACCATTCAATAATTAATGGCATTAATGTTCCGTCTTCTAATTTCTTATAACGGATACCTTCTTTATACTCATTACCATTTTCATCGTATACCCATCCACCAGCAACAAGTTCTTTGATTGCGGAATCAAGGCTATAAGAATAAGCGTTTAATGCAGCGACTTCATCTTCTGCTTCTTCTACCATCCATTGAGAAGTTCCATAAGCACCATTTACAACGGTACCAAAACCACCTGTGAATGTTTTCGCAAATTCGTTACGGTCAAGTAAGTATGCAATTGCATGTCTAACTTCTTTAAACTGAGTTGGTCCAGCGTTACATACAAATACTAATTTACCATAACCATTTCTTGGATAATTAGCATAAGCAATGTTGCCTCCATCAACTAAGTCTAAACCAGCATTGATTTCAGCACCTTCTGCTGCACCAGCATATAAATCGATTGAACCAGTGGATAATTCATCCATAACTGTTTCAGATAATACATATTTGTAGATAAGTGTTTCAATCTGTGCTTTTTGTCCTTCGAAGTTTCCTTTGAAGTTTTTGTTTGCTTTTAATACATATGTATTTGTTGTGTTATCATAGCTATCAACTGCATATGGTCCACTGAATGCTGTATTCTTCCAACGATAAGCTTCAACAGTTTCTTTGATATGTTCTGCTGTAAAGTTTTCAGAGAAATAAGCACCTTCGCCGTCATCTTTTAATTCGATGTCAGCTGGAACCCAGCCTTTCATGTAACTAGGAACGAATTGAACTAATGATAAGTCATAGTAATATGGTAAATACTTTGCATCTACTGTTACAGAGAATTGATAATCGCCAAGAAGACGAACACCTGAAAATACATTTGTTTCTCTTGCTGCAAAAGCATCATATCCTACTAATCTATATCCATCATAAGCGTCAGATGCCTCTAAATCTTCAGCAATAACTGGTGTAGACCAGAATAATAATCCGAATACATAGTCTTTTGCTGTAATAGGGTCACCATTGCTCCATAATAAATCTTCTTGTAAAGTAAATGTGTATGTCTTTGTTCCGTCTGCATTTTCAGTTTGAGCTAACTCTTTTACTGCAGTTTCATTCACATTGTATTTCGCTTTTTGATCAAGGGCAATTGTTTCATAACCAAATGTCATTTGATAAACATTGTAGTCAGAAGCATTATTAGTCCAGTATGGCTGAACATCACCATTGGACTGTGTTGTATCACCAATAATAAGTTGACCACTAGGATCTACTGGTGTTGTACTCTCCTCTGGAGTTGGAGTTGCAGTTTCTGCTGCTTCTGTTGTTGGTGTTGGTGTAGTGTCACTTGATACTGGATCATTTTTTTTACCACAAGCTGCTAAAGAAGCCATCATGCATCCAACAAGTATCAATGATAAAATTTTTCTCTTCATAAATTATCCTCCTTTTAATATTGTTAAGGGGTCTAATCAATTCACATACTCCTTCCTCCCACCAATTTATATGATTATCACTTTAAAATGGTAAAGCATGATATGCTTAAAAAAGCTAACAAGCAGTCCTTCTGACTGTGTAAGCCTCTTTGCATTCATTCCTAAATATGTATGTAATTGTTATATTTTTCATTTCCTTAACTTTTTGTATTATAGTATACTATATGATACTTGTTAATTATACATTCTTTTTTTTTTTTACTTTTTTTTGCTTTATTTAGTTATTTTCTTATTTTTATACATCAAAAAATCTTTTTTATGCATTTTATTTTCTTCTTCATTTTACCAATGCTTTTATATTTTTTTCTTATATTTACTATATATTCCACATATACTTCCTTTTTTTACACATTCATTCCTATTATTGTTTTTATTAATTTAAATTAATAAATATTTTATTTTTATTTTTGCAAACTTTTATATTCATCAAATCTGAGTTTTTTATTTTTATACTTTTACATATTTCTCCATATATTTTCCTTATCTCTTGTAAATTAGTAATGAGATATTGAATCACCTTAAGGATTCAAACTCATATAATACTATATAGCACAATAGTTGGAGGTCATTATGCAATCCTCGGGCACCATTAAAAACATCTTAGACATAAATCACCTAAGTTACTCCTATCATTCCCTAGAAGGTGAGACACTTGCGTTGTCCGATATTTCATTTCAGGTTTCAGAGGGTGAATTTCTAGCAATCGTTGGTCCAAGTGGATGCGGAAAATCTACTCTTCTTTCCTTAATCGCCGGACTATTAAAACCCGATAGCGGAACAATTCACATAAATGGATCACTTGCAAACAATTCAGATATAAATATTGGTTACATGCTGCAAAAAGATCATTTACTTGATTGGAGATCGACGTTAAAAAATGTTACACTCGGCCTAGAAATTCAAAGAAAATATTCCGATCAAAGTTTTGTTATGATTAACCATATGTTAGAAACCTATGGACTTATGGCGTTTAAAAATTCAAAACCAAAGGAATTGTCCGGTGGTATGAGACAACGTGCTGCACTCATTCGCACACTGCTCTTACAACCTGACATTTTATTATTAGATGAACCATTTTCTGCCCTCGATTATCAGACTAGACTTGAAGTATCCGATGACATATGTAATATCATACGAGAAGAAAAAAAGACAGCAATTTTAATCACTCATGACATTGCAGAAGCAATTAGTACCGCTGATCGTGTTATCGTACTAACAAATCGGCCAGCTTCTATAAAGGCGACGATTGATATTCATTTAACAACCAAAGATAAATCACCACTTCATGCAAGATCAGCTCCTGAATTTTCAGAATATTTCAATCTTATATGGAAGGAGTTGACCGGAAAATGAAAATAACTAAAAAATTTTAT
>CAJJLI010000233.1 GCA_905192625.1 uncultured Clostridium sp.
TACCATCTGCTTATGGATAAATTATAACATTTACAAGTGATATGTCAACCAAAAAAATAGAAATTAATATCAAATCAAATAAAATGTTCCGCCTTGTGTATTACAACATATTGTGTTATACTTCTTTCAAAACACTATAATTAGTGTGTTTTTGCTTTACACGATTAGAAATGTACACGCAATAGAAAGGGCTGAATTATGGAAAAATTCATAAATGATAGCATAAATAAAGAATACTTTTCAGACTTGCCGAAAGTATTTACCGATTTTTTTTGTCATTATACCGATTTTATCGAATTATTAAAGGAAATATCCTCTATTTATACAGAAGAAGAATATAATCTGCACATACTTGCAGTTAAATTTGATTGTTTGAATAAACCTAGTTTAAATTTTACAGAAAGGCTGCAAATACTCATAAAAGCTAGTGTTGAATTAACAACCAAAGAAGCACCGAAATGGGAGTTTATATCGGCTCGTTTGCTTTACTATCATTTTGAACGCAATTTAAATACTGAGCTTAAAGCTAGAAATATTATTACCCTATATGACAAAATTAATTACTTAACCAAGGAAAAATTATATGGTGAATATATTTTATCCAATTATAGCAAAGAAGAAATTGATCTGTACGAATCGTACATAGATTCCTCTAGAAATAACCTATTTACGTATTCAGGTCTTGATTTACTCTTAAAACGCTACATCATTCGTTTCGGCGATGGTACACCAATAGAAACTCCACAAGAGATGTTTCTAGGTATTGCAATGCATCTAGCATTAAAAGAAACCACGAATCGCAATATGTGGGTAAAGAAATTCTACGATATGCTCAGCGAGCTTAAGGTAACTATGGCTACCCCTACGTTGTCCAATGCAAGAAAAGTATTTCACCAACTATCCTCTTGCTTTATTGATACTGTCCCAGATAGTTTAGATGGAATTTACCGTAGCATCGACAACTTTGCAAAAATCAGCAAATTTGGTGGCGGTATGGGCTTATATTTTGGCAAAGTACGTGCTCTTGGAAGTGAGATTCGTGGATATCAAGGAGTAGCAGGTGGAGTGATTCGATGGATTAAACTAGCAAACGATACCGCAGTAGCCGTAGATCAACTGGGAATGAGACAGGGAGCTGTTGCTGTATACCTTGACGCATGGCATAAAGATTTACCTGAGTTTTTAGGTTTACGAACCAATAACGGTGATAACCGTATGAAGGCACATGATGTATTTCCGGCAGTTTGCTATCCGGACTTATTCTGGAAAACTGCAAAAGATAACATCGAAGCTGATTGGCATCTAATGTGCCCACATGATATCATGAAAATAAAAGGTTATTGTTTGGAGGATTCCTATGGTGAGGAATGGGAGGCGAAATATTTTGATTGCATAAAGGACGAGCGCATATCAAAACGAGTAATCCCAATAAAAGATCTCATCCGTTTAATTATAAAAAGTGCTGCTGAAACAGGAACTCCATTTACTTTTAACCGTGATATAGTAAATCGATACAATCCAAACAAACACAAAGGTATTATATATTCCAGTAATCTTTGTACTGAAATTGCACAAAACATGAGTCAAATTGACCTTATTGAGCAAAGTATAACTACAATTGATGGTGAACAAGTGGTAGTCACTACAACAAAACCTGGTGATTTTGTCGTATGTAATCTAGCTAGCTTATCACTCGGTCATATTGATGTTACGAATGAAGAGGAGATCATGGATATTACCAAAAGTGCAATTCGTGCACTTGATAATGTCATTGATTTGAATTTCTTCCCTCTGCCTTATGCAGAAATCACAAATCAAAAATATCGACCTATCGGGCTTGGAGTTAGTGGATATCATCATATGCTAGCCAAACATAAAGTTCGTTGGGAATCCGAAGAGCATCTGGAATTTACGGATAAAGTATTTGAAACAATCAATTACGCAGCAATCACTGCAAGCAATGATATTGCAAAAGAAAAAGGAAGTTATGAATACTTCGTTGATAGTGATTGGCAAACTGGTGAATATTTTAAGCTCCGCAATTATAACAACGACCGTTGGAGTGCCTTGAAGAAAAACGTAGCTACCTACGGTATGAGAAATGCATACCTTCTTGCAATTGCTCCTACTAGTAGTACAAGTATTATTGCTGGCACCACTGCTGGAGTTGACCCAATCATGAGTTCCTACTTTTTAGAAGAAAAAAAGGATGGATTGATTCCTAGGGTAGCACCAGATTTATCTCCTGAAACCATATGGTTTTATAAAAATGCACATCAACTTGATCAATCCTGGTCAGTAAATGCAGCTGGAATACGCGCTAGACATATCGATCAAGCACAAAGTTTAAATCTGTATATCACAAATGAATATACGTTTCGTGGAATTTTAAATTTATATATTCTCGCATGGGAAAAAGGTGTAAAAACGATGTATTACATACGTTCAAAAAGCCTTGAAGTCGAAGAATGTACCGTATGTTCTAGTTAATTTCACTTATTATATAATTCATTTTGTATTAAAGACTGCATTTTAATCAATGTAGCAAACCGTGTGAACAATTGAAATATTTAGAAAGGTCTACTGCTTATGAACTTAAAAAAGAAACCTCTTTTTAATCCATCTGGGAATACCGAAGTTATGAATCGACGTATGATCAACGGCGATACAACAAATTTAAATGATTTTAATAATATGAAATATACCTTTGTTAACGATTGGTATCGACATGCAATGAACAATTTCTGGATCCCGGAAGAAATTAATTTAAATGCTGATGTGAGAGATTATAAACTACTTGAGCCTGAAGAACGCGAAGCTTATGATAAGATACTTTCTTTCTTAGTATTTTTAGATAGCATGCAAACAGCCAATCTACCTGCAATATCAGAATATATTACCGCCAATGAAATAAATTTATGCTTAACCATACAAGCATTTCAAGAAGCAATTCACTCACAAAGTTATAGCTATATGTTAGATACTATTTGTGAGCCACAACATAGAAATAACGTGTTATATCAATGGAAAACCGATGAACATCTTTTACGTAGGAATACTTTCATTGGTAATCTATACAACGAATTTCAACATGACAAATCAGCTAGTTCTCTTGTAAAAACAATAATGGCTAATTTTATACTTGAAGGCATTTACTTTTATAGTGGGTTTATGTTTTTCTATAATTTAGGCCGTAATAATAAAATGCCTGGCACTACACAGGTAATCCGTTACATTAATCGTGATGAAAATACGCATCTATGGTTATTTCGAAGCATGATACTTGAGTTAAAAAAAGAACAGCCGGAACTCTTTACCGAGGATAAAATTGAGTACTATAAAGAAATGATAAAAGAAGGCTGTGAACAGGAAATCGCATGGGGTAGCTATGTAATTGGCAATAAAATTAATGGCCTTACAACTGAAATGATATCCGACTACATCAAATATCTTGGTAATTTACGCTGCCATTCTTTAGGTTTTTCACCAATTTATGAAGGACACAAAGAAGAACCATCGAGTATGTCTTGGGTAAGTCAGTATAGCAATGCAAACATGATTAAAACAGACTTTTTCGAAGCAAAAAGCACTGCTTACGCAAAAAGCAGCGCTTTGATTGATGACCTATAAAATTATATCAATAAAGAACAAAGGACTAGTAGCTACTTATCATTTGAATCATAAGTAGTACTAGTCCTTTTTACTGCTAAGCAATCACTCTTATAACCTATCCCCTACCAAACAATACGATTCTTATTAAAACTTATTAGTCTACTGAACCACACTGTCTAATTTACTAAAATTCCCCCGTTTAATTGTTACCATAATTCGATTTGGTAAGCAAACTATCTTTTCATTCATGCTATGAATTGCTTTTGTATCAACGCACACTTGATCGGGACATTCTGCCTTTATCATTTTTACTTTACCGTCTTTTATCTCTAATACATTGCTTCCTAGTTTTGCTGGGATTTCAATTTTCGTATCTAAACTTAATGGATACGTTCCATATTCTTTCCCATCTATAGTAATTACAACCGCCGCGTCTCCTTCTGAGTCAACTTGGCTCACATAACGATAACCAAAATAAGTGCATCCCGCAATCAAAAGTAAAATAATGATTAATAATACATCCTTTTTTTTCATAAAATCCTCTTTTCAAATTTCTAACTACAATCTTACCCGTTTTGATTGCTTTCTATAACAATGCTAAGCATTGCAATTATAGTAGATTATGAAAAAAAAATCAAGAACCAGAATTTTATAGATACCTTTTCAGAACTCTATATAACTTCTTTTAGATAGAATTGAATCTTATCTCTACCATGATGTATGAGATGGCGAACTACTTTTCACTAAGTATATACATTTAAAATAACAATGTCAAACCATGCCGAATCATGCATTTATTTGCATAACGATTCTTTATAAATTTTTGGAAATAAGGCAAGCTCTCCCTCATAATATACAATGTAAACAAAATTTGGAGGTTCTAACATGAGTGATTTAACAGCAACAAACTGCGGCGGTGGATGTAATAATCGATGTGATTGTGATAACGGCAATAGCTGTATCTGGATCATACTTATCCTTCTTCTTTGCAGCGGAAATGGTTTTGGCGGTGGATGTAACAACGATTGTGGCAACAATGGTTTATTTGGTGGAGATTGCAGTTGCATTATCATCATTATTTTACTTCTTTGCTGCTGCGGCGGCGGTAACGGCTTCGGCTTTGGTGGTTGCGGATGCTAGTTTAAACATTTATGTACAAAAAGAGCTGAGTTACAGCTCTTTTTGTTTTTAAAAAGGAATGATCTTATTAAACTAGAATGTTGGTTCTTATGCTCTTCTTATCTTAGTAAT